>VGWC01000005.1 GCA_016873775.1 Ignavibacteria bacterium
TGCTACTTCTTGACCGAGAACGTTGTAGATTTTCAACGTTGTTTGTAAGGGCAATTCATGAATTGCCCCTACGGGAATTTCAAATCGAATCGTTGTTGTCGGATTAAACGGATTGGGATAGTTTTGTGTAATAACCTTGAAGGTTTATCATCGCTTTCTTCGTACTTTTATACCGATTTTTTTTATTGTATCACAAATTCAAAGAACTTATTATGCGAATAGGAATTCTCACTGGCGGAGGAGATGTTCCGGGATTAAATCCCTGTATTAAATCTGCTGTTATGCGTGCAACAGAAGAAGGACATGAAATGCTTGGTATTCGTTTGGGATGGGGGGGATTGTTGCATTTCAATCCCGATGATATACCGTCACAGCAACAATATATTCTTCCTCTCACGCGGGTGAATACACGGACGATTGACCGCACGGGAGGAACGTATCTTCATACGTCGCGCACGAATCCGTGTAAAGTAAAAACGAAAGAACTTCCGGAATTTTTGCGCGCGCAATTTGCTGTTGCGGAAAACATTGCTTCGGTTGATTGCACGAAACACATTCTTTCCGTGGTGCAGTATTTACGGCTTGATGGATTGATTGCTATAGGAGGAGATGATACGTTAAGTTATGCAGTGCGTTTGCATAAGGAGGGTGTGCCGATTATGTGTATTCCGAAAACGATGGACAATGATGTCTTTGGAACAGATTACTGCATTGGGTTTTCAACAGCAGTAACGCGCAGCGTGGATTTTATTCATGCGCTTCGTACACCAACGGGTTCGCACGAGAGAATTGCTATCGTTGAACTCTTTGGAAGATATTCGGGAGAAACATCGTTGATTGCGGCATATCTTGCCGGAGTTGACCGCGCAATTATTTCAGAAGTGGATTTTGATATTCAGCGATTAGTCGAGATGCTTGTTGATGACAGAAATAATAATCCGAGTAAGTATGCGATTATGACAATTTCCGAAGGGGCAAAACCGATAGGAGGAGAAATGATTATGAGTGGAGAAGCCGATGCGTACGGACATAAAAAACTTGGCGGCATCGGCGATTGGGTAAGTAAGGAAGTGGAATCGCGTTCGAATGTGCGCACCGTGTATCAGCAACTTGCATACTTGATGCGTAGCGGCGCTCCCGATGCGTTAGATTTGATGGTGGCAACTAGTTACGGGTATCTTGCCGCGGATTTGTTATTGAAGAAAGAAAGTGGACGAATGATTGTATTGCGCGACGGGAAATACACAACAGTTTCTGCAAATATCATTACCGAAGGAAGAAAGCGTGTGGATGTGAACGAGTTGTACGATGTTCGCCAGTATCGTGCGAAAGTTGCACATCTGCTTGGGAAACCAATGTTCTTGTATTAAGAATACTCCGTGTTTTTGCGCCTTTGTGGTAAAAATATTCTAACCACAAAGACACGAAGAAAAATTTATGCCTAAAACCATTACCAAATACACGTGCCAAAACTGCGGTTACGTTTCTCCGCGATGGAGCGGGAAATGTCCAAACTGCAACGAGTGGAATACGTTTGTGGAAGAAATCACTTCGACTGCGCAAAAGAAATCTTCGCATCATTTGAAAGAATCGGCGAACATTGTTCCGCTGGATAAAGTTGATGTTGAAGAAACCGAGCGCATCAAAACCAACATCGAAGAGTTTGACAGAGTGCTCGGTGGAGGAATTGTTCCGGGTTCAGTTGTGCTTGTTGGCGGCGACCCGGGCATTGGAAAATCAACATTGATGATGCAATTTGCCGGAGCGTTGAACGAGAAAGTTGTTCTCTACATTACCGGCGAAGAATCGTTGAAACAAGTTCGCTTGCGTTCGGAACGTTTGGGAATTTCTTCGATGAAAAACATTTTGCTTCTCGCCGAAACGAATATGGAAATTGTTACGGCATTGTTGAATGAACACGTTCCCGATGTTGCAATTGTGGATTCAATTCAAACAATGTATTACTCGCAAATGGAATCGCCTGCGGGAAGTGTTGGACAAGTGCGCGAATCCACTGCGGCGTTCACAAAGTTTGCGAAAGAAAAAAACATTCCCGTATTTCTTGTCGGCCACGTTACGAAAGAAGGAATGTTAGCGGGACCAAAAGTGATAGAACACATTGTTGATACCGTGTTGCAATTTGAAGGCGATAATCATTATTCATACAGAATATTGCGCGCGATAAAAAATCGTTTTGGCTCCACGAATGAAATAGGAATTTTTGAAATGCGCGATGTCGGGTTACGCGAGGTAAAAAATCCGAGTGAGGTGTTTCTATCTGAACGGAAATTTGGAAATGCCGGTTCAGCAGTTGTTGCAACAATCGAAGGAACGCGACCGATTCTTGTCGAAGTTCAAGCATTGGTTACCGATACGAGTTACAACATTCCGCAACGCAACGCAACTGGATTTGATTTGCGGCGATTGGCGATGTTGCTTGCGGTGTTGGAAAAACGTGCGCGTATTCAACTCGGAAAATCCGATGTGTTTGTGAATGTTGCTGGTGGAATTCGTATTGATGAGCCGGCAAGCGATTTAGGTATTGCTTCTTCTATCGTTTCAAGTTTTCGTAATCGAGCAATTGATGCGCAGAGTGTTGCAATCGGTGAAGTTGGTTTAGGTGGAGAGATACGAACGGTAAGCCAAATCGAACGAAGAGTGCAGGAAGCAATTAAACTTGGCTTCAAAAAAATAATTGTTCCGAAAAATAATTTGAAAGAAATTCGGAAGAATGGTGAAGTAGAGATTGTTGGTGTTGAAGGAGTTGAGCAAGCGATTTCTCAATTGATTGAGTGAATAGAACACAGATAACACTGATGGTACGGATTGATAAGGATAAAAATCAGTGAACATCAGTTTAATCCGTGTCATCCGTGTTCTATAAAAACAAATGAAACAAATCTTACTCGCTACAAACAACAAACACAAAGTCGAAGAAATAAAATCTATTCTCTCTGATTTGCAAATTGAAGTATTGAGTTTGAAAGATATTGGTATCGAAATCGAAGTTGATGAAGACGGAACAACGTTGGAAGAAAACGCGCTGAAAAAAGCAAAAGAAGTTTTTCGTGCAACAAATATTCCATCGCTTGCAGATGATACGGGATTAGAAGTGATTGAGTTGAATCGTGAACCGGGAGTGTACTCTGCAAGATATTCGGGAGAGAATGCAACATATCAAAGTAACTGTGAAAAACTCCTTTTCAATTTGAAAAATATTCCTGATGAAAAAAGAGCAGCGCAGTTTCGATGTGTTGTTACATTCGTAGCGCCCAATGTTGAAACAACAGTTGAAGGAATTTGTTCGGGAAAAATTCTTTCGGAAATGCGAGGAGAAAACGGTTTTGGTTACGACTCAATTTTTCTTTCCGATGGATTGACGAAAACATTTGCTGAACTTTCTTTGGAAGAAAAGAATAGTATTTCTCATCGCGGCAAAGCGCTGCACAAAATGAAAGAGGTTTTGAAAAAATATTTTCAAACAAAATAAGATTCCCGCTTTTTGCGATAAAGACATTTGCGACCGAGATTTTGCAAATCCAATGACAGATTCTTTTCGACAACATTTCTTTCTTTCTGAAAATATTGCATTTCAAAAATAGATTTTCAGAATTTCCTTCAGACACAATTTCGTTTTCTAAAACGTTACAGAAAGATTATTCAACAATTTTCCCAAAAAATACTTTGGTACGGGATTTGTAAGTAACAATGTGAAAACGAAATCATTTCATCAATCGGTTTCACATTTTATAAACAATATTTTCATAACATTATTTCAGAAAGAAAACATACTATGACACTCACACATTGGACTCCTGTCCGAACCATTGCTCGCATCAATCCCTTCAACAATATCTTTGAAGCGGAACATCGGATGAACAATTTGCTCAATTCGTTTTTCGCCAACGCAACTGCCGATGATACAGGAGTTGCTTGCAGTTATAGCCCAACTGCAGATATCGCAGAACTAGATGACAAATACGAAGTTGCCATCGAACTTCCGGGGATGAAGAAAGACGAAATAAAAATTACGTTGGAAAATAACACGCTTACGATAAGCGGTGAGAAGAAATTCTTAAACGAAAAAAAGAAGGATTCGTACCATCGTATCGAACGCGGATACGGACGTTTTGAGCGTTCGTTCACGCTTCCAACTTCCGTGAAAACGGATTCCATTGAAGCAAATTACAAAGACGGTGTGCTTTTGCTTTCCATTCCCAAAGCGGAAGAAGCAAAACCGAAAGTGATTGATGTAAAAGTCAGTTAACCGAAAGAACAAAAAAAAACGTCCCTAAGTTGGGACGTTTTTTTTAAAAATGTATCTGTGAAGAAAATAATGTTCTTACAATTGAATTCCAAGAGTGAAATATGATTGTGAGCCCATAACTCCATACATTAACGTTCCGAAATCGAATGTAAAATTTTCGTACACTATTCCTGTGCCAAGAGAAAATCCTGCAAGCCCCACACCGCTGGAAAGTTTCAATTCTTGTCTTTTCAAATTATTGTATCCTAAACGCGCGCGCAAATAGGGACCGATTTTAAACTCTCCTCCAACACTGAATGCACGAAGTTTGTCGGAAATATTTCCTTCATGATTTAAACGAAAAAACGTAAGATGTAAATTGACGGGAAGTCGTTCCGGGCGATGTGTGAAAGCAAATTTTACATCGAGCGGAAGTGGTTCGCGTGTGTTGATAAAACTCGAAAGTTGTGTTCCAACGTTTAAGATGCTGAATGCCATCGCAGTTCGTTTGTTAGAAAACTGATAGAGCAATCCTGCATCAATGGCAAATGCCGAAGAAGAGTAATCTGCAATGGAAGACGAAATAATTTTTACATTTCCTCCGACGAAAAAATTTCCACCGAACGGAAGTTGATGTTCCAATTTAGTTGCAATTCCGGAAATAAAAGCAATATCCAGTGCAGAAAATTCGTCAAGTTGTGTTCCAGAATTGTTTGTTCGTGTGAACGAACCGTAATTGGTAAAAAGAATACCTGCGCCCAAATAACCAAATTCAGGAATGTCTAAACCGTAACTTGCGTGTCCTTCCGATACATCGAGCAAAAGAGAGTTATAACCAAACGACGCTCGGGAATGTGAAAGGGTAGCAAGTGTTGCGGGGTTATAAAACATTGCATTGATTTCATCAGCAGTAGTAAGCAATCCTCCGCCTAATGCAGCAGCGCGCGCACCAACATCATTTCTCAAAAAACGAAACGTTGGGTTTTCGTTTGCCGGCAGAATTGCGGAAAGAAAAAAAAGTTGAATGAGGAAAGGAAAAAATTTTCTCGCTCTTAAACGTATGTGAAAACTTGATTGCATAGTGAAAATAAAAACGTGGGAAAAGATACAAAGACTTTCTATTTTATGCTTCATCAGGATTTTCGAGAAAAGTATTTTATTATTTCAAACTCTTTCTATATAATTGTGAGCAAAAGTGCCACATTTATTCATAATTTCTTGAGTGTTTTATGTCTCTAAAAAAACGACTACTAATTGTAGACGACGAAGAAGCGCTCCGCAATATTTTGTATCAGGAATTAACTGCGGAGGGTTATGAAGTTGATTCTTTAAATGAAGGTTCAAAAGTTGTTGACACTTTAAAATCAATACAATACGATTTGCTGTTACTCGATATCAGTATGCCGCATATGAGTGGTTTTGAAGTTCTAGAAAAAATGAAAGAATCGCACGTGAAAATCAAAACAGTGATGCTATCCGGTTTCGACGACTTGAAAAATGCCATTCTGGCAACACGATTAGGCGCAGTTGGTTTTATCAGTAAACCGTTTCGCTTTTATGACGTTCTTACGGAAGTAGAAAAAGCATTGACCAAATAAAATCGTTTCTCACTTTGTATGAATAGCGATTTTTTCTCTTCATCGGTATTGTTTTCAATTCACTGAAAGGATTTGTTTTCTCTTGTTCAACAATGAATGCAATTGATTCAGTGAAAGTAATTCCTATCGTTGCCCCCTGCACAAAACAGTTTGTTTAGATGTCATCACGTACTTACTTTACGTCCGATGTTTCCTTGGTTTTCTGTAACAGTATTTCTATAAATGGATAACGATTTATACACAATTCAAGCAGTTCGCGAATTTGTGCAGAAAGCAAAAGATGCACAATTGCAATTTCGTGAATATTCTCAGGAAAAAGTGGACCGAATTGTCAAAGCGATGGTAGATGCAGGTTTTGATGCCGCAGAATATTTGGGAAAATTAGCGCACGAAGAAACCGGTTTTGGTAAAGTAGAAGACAAAAAAAAGAAGAACGAATTTGCAACACGACACGTGTGGGATTCTATCAAAGATTTGAAAACAGTTGGAGTTATTCGCCAAGACAAACAAAATAACGTTATAGAAATTGCCGAACCAATGGGAGTTGTATGCGCGCTTATTCCTTCGACAAATCCTACGTCAACGGTAATGTTCAAATCCATTATTTCCGTGAAAGGAAGAAACGCAATTGTTGCAAGTCCGCATCCGCGCGCAATAAACTGCACGTGGAATGCAATGAAAATAATCCGCGAAGCCGCTGAGTCTGCTGGTGCGCCGCAAAATCTACTCTCGTGTTTAACAGCGCCAACAATGGATGCGACCAATGAATTGATGAAGCACAAACTTGTTTCCATCATCCTTGCAACGGGAAGTAATTCGATGGTACGTGCGGCGTATAGTTCGGGAAAACCTGCGTACGGTGTTGGTTCCGGAAACGTTCCGGCATTTATTGAACGTAGCGCAAATATAAAAAAAGCAGTGGCGGATATTATCAGTGGAAAACTTTTTGATTACGGCGTACTTTGTTCAACGGAAAGCGGATTGATTTGTGATAGACACGTAAAGAGCGAAGTAATAGAAGAAATGAATAAACACGGTGCATATTTTTGTTCTCGTGAAGATAAAGAAAAACTTGCGCGAACGATGTTTGATACACGTGGCTCAATCAATGCGAATATGGTGGGAAAATCTGCTGCATTCATTGCGCAAAATGCAGGAATAAAAATTCCCGAAACAACTTCTGTGCTCGTTGCGGAAGTTGAATCAGTTGGAAAACAAGAACCGCTTTCACGCGAAAAACTTTCTCCCGTGCTTTCATTTATGACCGCTGACGATTGGCGCGAAGGTTGCCATCGTTGCATTGAAATGCTTGAGTTTGGCGGAATTGGGCATACAATGGTGATTCATTCGTCGAATGAAGATATTATTATGAAATTTGCGATGGAAAAACCTGCATTTCGAATTCTCGTCAATACACAATCTGCGCTTGGCGCTGTTGGTTTTACAACAGGATTAAAACCTTCGATGACGTTAGGGCCCGGAACAATTGGCGGTTCAATTATTTCGGATAATGTTTCTGCGATTCATATGATAAATGTGAAACGACTTGCATACGAAACAAATCCTATCAATCCAATAGAGAATAATTCTTCGCCAAAAATCGAAATCAAAGAAGTTTCAATTTCAACTCCTATAAAAGAAATTCCATTGAAAGAAACTGTTCGACACGTTGAACAACTTCCACAAACAACATCAAGCGGTTCGTGGCTCGATATTATTGATGAGCGTATTCGTTTGAAAGCAGGCAATGTTCCTGTACTATTAAAACAAGAAGTACATCCTTCGCAACAAACGCAACAATTTTCTCCTTCCGACAAAAAACTCGGAATGGGAATTTCCATTGAGGAAGTCAATACAATAATTCAGAAATTTTCAACGTAACTTTTTGTACAAAAAAATAATATGACAAAAGAATGAACCTGATTAGCAAATTCATACTTTTTATTTTTGTAAGTATTTCGTTTCAGCAACTTTATTCGCAACAGCAGGAACTTGATACTTCTTCACAAAAAACAAATTATCTACTCAAAGAAGTAATTATTACTCCAACTCGTCGCGCAACGGAAGATGCTTTTGTCCCAAGAAATACTTCTGTGATATCAAAAGAACAATTGTTCGAAAAAACCGCGTCAACAACTCCCGACGCATTGCACGAACTTCCCGGGGTAACAATTCAAAAAACAAACTTAGGCGGAGGTTCTCCATACATTCGTGGTTTAACGGGAAAACAAGTATTGATACTCATTGATGGAGTTCGATTCAATAATTCAACGTTTCGATTTGGTCCGAATCAATATCTCAATACCATTGATCCATTTATTATCAATCGCATAGAAGTTGTGCGCGGTCCAGGTTCTGTGCAATATGGCTCCGATGCATTGGGAGGTGTAATAAATATCATCACGCGTCCACAATTTTTTTCTCCCGAACAATTTTCCGTCAAACTTTTTGAGCAAGTTTCTTCTGCCGTCAAAGGAAGCGCGTCGCATTTTGATGTGAGTGGAAAATACAATAAGATGATTCTTCAAGTTGGAGGAAGTATCAAGAATTACGGTGATGTTCGCGCAGGAAGTGGTGCAAGTATTCTTGGGGCAGTTGATAAAAACGGCGTTCAACCGTTTACCGGATACAAAGAATATAATTTCAACGCGTCGGCGTTGTATTCTTTTTCCGATGAACACTCGCTTCGAAGCAGTTATTTTTTTACAAAACAAACCGATGTTCCACGCAGTGATAAACTCATTGCGTCGTTGCGCAATACGAAACCGGATTCAATTCATCATTTTCATCCGCAGCAATCGCAAATTGCGATGCTTGATTACAACGGAAAAAATATTTCGTTCTTTTCTGAAATCGGAGTTTCGCTTTCTTCCATTCAGCAAATTGAAGGAAGAACAATTCGCAAATGGCACGATACAAAAACACGCACAGAAGCCGATTCTGTGCGAACGCTTGGAATAAATGCGTATGGATTTATTCCGTGGGGAGTCAACACGTTTTCAGCGGGTTTCGAATTGTACGGTGATAAAATATTTTCTTCTCGATTCGATAAAAAAGATAATGGAACGATAGAGAAGAAAAACGGAAAGTATCCGAATGATTCGCGGTATTCGTCGTTGGGAATATTTGTTCAAGATGAAATCAGCGTTTCGGAAAATTTTCTTCTCAATCTCGGTACACGGTATTCGCGCAATACAGTCAAGGTGGATTATCAAGAACTAAAATTTGATATTATCAATTCGCCGTTGATTTTTGACAATGTACATAAATCCTATTCCGATGTTACGTGGAGCGCTGAAGGATTATACAAAGTGCATACTGATGTGAATCTGTTCGCAACTGTTTCCCGCGGATTTCGTTCTCCGAATATTGATGACATTGCGGCAAACGGCGAATGGGCGGGCGGAACCGATATTCCAAATCCGTCATTGAATCCCGAAAAAGTTATTCAGTACGAAACGGGAATGAAATACGTTAATGAACATATTTCCGCAACAGTTTCATACTTCGTCGGAAAGTACAATGATTTGATACAGCGAGTGAAGTATGAAAAAGATGTCCATAATGTTCAACTCTATCGTTTTGAAAATTTTACCCGCGCAACAATCAGCGGTTTGGAAATTTCTGCAAAATGGAAAATGAATTTGAATAATTCTTCTATGATAACAACAAGCGGAAATTATTCTTTTGCAAACGGTAAAAATGATGATACCGATGAATATCTTTCAAAAATCCCTGCATCAAATATGTTATTGAGTTTTCGATTTGATAATTTCGAGAGAGCCATGTTTGCGGAAATGTTTGCGCAATTTTCATCGGCACAGACGAAATTATCTTCCGCAGATAAAAGCGACCCGCGCATTCCGCCGGACGGAACGCCTGCTTGGAATACTTTGAATCTTCGCAGCGGTGTTGCGTTGTTTGAGCATTTCAATCTCAACGCAGGACTCTATAATATTTTTGACAAACGATATCGTGTTCACGGTTCAGGTCTTGATGCGTACGGAAGAAACGTTGTTCTTGGAATTGGTATAACCATTTAATTTTCTTTTACCAATAATGCGTTAGTGAAAACTGTGTGAAGTACTGATGAGAATTTCACACAGTTTTTTTTATGAAAAAAAAATCTTTCGACATACAAAAACTGCCGCGCTCGTTTTATTTGCAACCGACAATAACCGTCGCAAAAAAACTTCTCGGAAAACTTTTTGTTCGAAAATACGATAATGAATTTCTAATCGGAAAAATCGTTGAAGTCGAAGCGTATCGTTTCAACGATAAAGCAAGTCATTCGTATCGCGGGAAAACAAAACGCAATGAAGTGATGTTTGCATCAGGCGGAACATTGTACGTGTATTTTACCTACGGGATGCACTTTTGCGCGAATGTTGTAACAGAACAGGAAGGAAAAGGTTGCGCAGTTCTCTTACGAGGAATGGAACCTCTTGAAGGAATTGCAACAATGAAAAAGAATAGAAGCCATTATATAGAGAAAAAATCGGTTTCACAACTGACCAACGGACCTGCAAAAATTTGTCAGTCGTTTTTATTGGGAAGAAATGAAAACGGAGCAGATTTACTTGCCGATGAAATATTTATTGCAGAGAATAATAAAGAAGGAAATTCCTTTCAAATAGAATCCTCCGCGAGAATAGGAATTCGGGAAGGTTATGGAGAGAAAAAGAAATGGAGATTTTTTCTAAAAAATAATCCATTTGTGTCAGTACAGTGAGGCAGAATGTGTGCAAAAAAATTTTCTACCATTTCCTTTAAAAACGTTTTTTTTTGCCGATAATAAAAATAGTGGGCTATCATTCACGCACTCGTTCAAATTTTTTTAACAACCTTTATTTCTTCTATTTCTTTCGCTTCAGTGTATGAAACGAAAATATAAAATCCTCGTTGTTGACGACACGGAAATTAACGTCGAATTATTGACGGATATTCTCAAAGAATTCCGATACGATGTCCTTTCAGCAAACGACGGAATGGAAGCGCTTGCCGTAGTGCAAACGCACAAACCGGATTTGATTCTCCTTGATATTTCGATGCCAAGAATGGACGGTTATGAAACGTGCGTGCAACTAAAAAGCAAAACCGAAACAGAGTGGATTCCTATCATTATCGTAACCGCGCTTCAGGATTTGCCTTCTAAAATAAAAGCGATTGAATCCGGCGCAGATGATTTTATTGCAAAACCATTCAATAAAATAGATTTAAAAGCGCGAGTGAAATCATTACTTCGCATTGTAGATTTGCGCGAAAGTATTCTCGAAAGAAATCGCGAGATTCAATTGTTGAGCGCAATGCGAAACGAAGTAACGCATACCCTTGTCCATTCATTGCAAACGCAATTGGCGGGGACGATGGCGATAACGGAAAAAATGTTGAAACAAACCGATACGCTTTCCGAGGAAGTACAAACGATGTTGAAGGAGGTTCAAAAAAATATACATGCGGGGAATCAAACATTGCGTGCGCTCTTTTTGTTAGAAAAACAGGAACAAAAAGTTATTTTGAAAAAAGAAGAAATGTCGTTGCGCGATATGTTGCGAAATTCAGTAAAGAATTTTCGAACCATATTAACGACGAATGAAAAAATTGAAGAGCAGATTCCTCCTGCGCTTCCTTCTGTTACCGCTGACAAAGAATTGCTTCAACGTGTCATTTCCAGTTTACTCGTGAACGCTTGGAAACACGCAAAACCTTTATTACGCGAAATAAAAGTCTCTGCGATACTCGACTTAAAAGGAGGAGTGCAGGTAACTATTTCCGATAATGGCGAAGGACTTCCGGTGGATGAAAAAGAAAATGTTTTTGAAAAGCAGGAACATATTGGCGGCGCGAGACTTCGGCACGAAACCGGCGGCGAACTTTCGTTTTGTAAAAAATTAGTTGAACTTCACGGCGGAAGAATGTGCGTAGATTCTTCTTACGGAAAAGGCGCGGCAATTACGTTTTTCCTTCCCTTAAAATAATTTTCATTCGTCGAGATTTTTTATTTCTTTTTTTTAATAAAGAAAAAGGAACTATTCTTTTTATTTTTTGCTTTTGGATTGTAAATTTTCCCGCCAAAACAAGAAATAATTTTCCAAACAATGCTCTTGAGACTGCTCATTTGCGCATTCATCGCTCTGACAAACATTGTGCATGCGCAACAGAATAAGTTTTCGATTTGTCAAGAAGAACAAATGTTCACATCGTCGAAACAAAACTTTGACGATGGAAACCTTGAACAATCGATGTTTGAATTTCAGGCGTTTCTTCAGCAGTATCCCGTTTCTCTTCATCGTGAAAAAGCGTTGTATTTGCAATGCGAATGTTTGTATTATCTCGGCAAGTACGACGAAGCACGCGTTCATTATCGTTCCTTCTTTGAAGAAAATCCGTTTTCATTATATGCTGTCAATGTATCAATGCGATTGGGAGAACTTGCATTTACTTCGGAACAGTTTGATACGGCGATAACATACTACGCATCTGTTTTAGAAAAAACTGCAGATGAAAAAACTTCTTCGCGAGCGGCGTATTTTATCGGAGAAGCGTTTGCACACCTTGGCGATACGTCGAAAGCAATCCACTATGTTTTACTTTCGCTTACGTTTGACTCAGTCTCGGATAATTGCGTGCGTACCAAATTTTTTGGCAGTGAACTCTTTTACAAACAAAGACAATTCGACGCTGCGCTCACAATGATTTCTTCTTTGCCACCCACTATTTCGTTTTCACAATTTTATTTCGCACAGTTGCGTATCATCGAAATACTTTGCGAACAAAAAAAATATGCAGAAGCGTTGCAAACAATTACAAACGTGAACAGCGATTCTTTGGACGAATTTCAAAAAGCGTCGCTGGATATATGGAAGATACAGACGTACGAAGGGATGAAAGATATCGCAACGACAAGTGCATTGTGCGAAAAATTTTTGCGTGCATATCCACAACATATTCAATCGGAAAACATGCGGTTGCTATTGGGAAAAACGTATTTAAAAGAGCAAAGGTATTTTGAAGCGGAAGAAATATTGAGCGATGTATTGAAAACGAATATAGAAAACAGAAATGAGATTGAGTTGTATCTTGGTTTCGCGATGAAGAATGCTGGGAAAAACGATGAAGCGTCGCGTATGTTTGCAAATGTTGTACACGATAGTGATTCACAGTATTATTGTTATGGATTGTTTGCGTTGGCATTGTTAGATTTTCAAGAAAACAAATTGGAAATAGCAGAGAAAAAATTTTTTACGCTCATTGAGAGATTGCATAGCAAACAACGTACGGAGTATGATTCAATATTGCTAGGCGAAAGTTATCGAATGCTTGGCGAAACATATTTTGCGCGAAAAAATTTTATCAATGCACAAGCTGTATTCGACAGTGCGCAAATGTTGTTGAGTAATGATTCGTTGAAGAATCAAGCATTATTGCGCGAAGCGTTTTCGTATTACAAATTGAATATGTTTGAAGTTGCCGGAAATCATTTTCAGCGCGCTGTTCTTCATCCACACTCATCAATAGACGAAACGTTTTTTTGGACTGGTGAATCATATTTTCGTGCAGGAAATTTTTTGGAAGCAAAACGGTTTTATTCACAAATCACGACGAAGTACACATCCAGTAAGAGATTCGATGAAGCGATGTTTGGATACGGATGCGCATCGTTTGCTTTGAAAAAATTTCGTGAAGCGGAAAATGTTTTTGAACGTATCATCGTAGAATATCCATCGTCGCCGCTTGTTCTTGATTCATATTTGCGCTTAGGAGATTCTTATTATTATTTAAAAGAATATAAAAATGCGGCAGCGGCGTACCGAAAAATATTAGAGAAATATCCACAGTGTAACGAAAGTGATTATGCAACATATCAGCTGGCGCAAACACGTTACCGCAACGGAGAAACAGAGGATGCCGTATTGCAACTCCGCAATTTACAACGGCAATTTCCACAATCATTACTTCGAGACAAAGCGCAATATTCGATTGGAAAAATTTATTTTCAGGAAAAAAACTTCCCCCATGCAATTACGGAATTTGAAATATTGCAAACGAAATATCCCGAAAGCGCATTCATCCCAAGAGGAATAGTAGGTATCGGCGATTGTTATTATAATCTCGCACAATATGAAAAAGCAATCGTGTCGTACCAAAAAGTGTTAAAGAATTTTCCGACGAGCGATGATGTAGATTTTGCATTGCAGGGAATTACGTATTCATATACTATCCAGAATAATGAAGAGGAAGCAAAACGATTGATAGATGAATTTTATGAAACATATCCACAGAAAAAAAAGTGATGAGCATATTCTCCATTTTCGCTGAAACATTCATTGTCTTGTCCGTAATTTTTACACTTACGATTTCTGCACAGCAAATTGATTCTGCGAGACAAGAATCTTCATTTCCTTCGTTTGACGAAATGGAATTCGATATTACTGGAACGGAGATAATTTCATTGCCGCCTTTATCCAAACATCCAGTTGACGATGTGCATTTTTTTGATGTTCGAAAAGTTCGTATTGAATTGCCTGAGCATCGTCTTTTTTTTGTTGATAAAACGAGGAACGATGAAATTTCCGAAACCGATTCAATGTCGCGAATGCAAGGTCGTGCGTTGTTGAGTTACGGAAGATTTACAACTCCTCATTTGGAAGCAAGTTATGCCTCAAGTCATTCTCGTAGTTCTTTTTTTGCAGAAGGAATGTATGAATCAAGTAACGGATTAGTGAGGAAACCGAATTCCGATTATGAGCAAATGTCGTTTTCATTTTCAGGAAAAACAAATATTGCCAATTGGAATTTATCAAATGATGACATAATCGTAAGCGGGAAATTCCAGATCGCAACACACCAATATCGTTTTTTCGGTTCAACGACTCCTTCGTTACAACGGAAAACAACGAATGTGGGAATTTATTCTGAAATCGAACCTTTGAAATTGTTGAATACAGAACACCAATTTTTTTTGTCGTGGAATTCGTTTTTCATCAACGATTTGCTTACTCGTTCTGAACATCATTTGCAAATTGCAGGAGAAGGTATACAAACGTTCAATGATATGAAGATTCAAACGAATGGAAATATTTCGCTCAATTTTTTACAACATGCACGTTCTTATCCATTCATCGTTTCAGTAGCAGGACAAACAGAAATTCTGAAATCGAATCGTTCAAAAACCATAGTTGGCATCGAAGGATTTTTGTATCAACATTCAAATAGTGTTTTGCAAGCGTCGCTTTATCCACAATTACGATATACGTATTCTTCTGCTCCATACTGGACGATTTCACTCTTGCTGCATCCACGTGTGCAACGGCAAACAATGTTTCAACTATTGACCATACATCCGTACGTCGAGAATCGTTCGGAAATTTTTTATCAGAATATTTTTCTTGATGGTTTGCTCGAAGGAACATATCATCCGACATCCGTTCTTACGATTCATTCATCGCTGGTATTTCAGAAGAGTTCCAAGTATCCGATATTCAGAGATACATTGATGCAAGGGAAATGGTTTCCTGATTATACCGGATTGACCACACTTCTTGAATGGTCTTCACAAGCGCACTATAGTTTGAAAACCAAAAACACGCTTTACGGAGAAATCGTGTTGCGTTCTATTTCTAACAACAGTTTGAAAAATTCAACCGAACTTGCGTATATTCACGCCGCAGAATTGAACGGCGGCTACGTACATCATTTTGATTTTGCGTTGGAAACGGAAATTCGATGTTCGTTTTTGGTGCGAGAGAAAACACAAACACTTGGCAACGTTTTACTTACGGATATGTTGTTCCGTTATCCGTTGAATCGGAATTTCAGTATGCGCGGAAGTATCAACAATCTTTTTGACGAAACATATTTTGTATGGGAAAACTATCGCGGAGAACGTTTGTTTTATGCAATCGGGGTCGTAGGTCGTTGGTAATTTATCGTCTTATACAATTAATTAATTCGGAGATTCTTATGCTTAAAAATTTCAATCAATTTCGTTTAGTTTCAGTTATAGTATTCATTGCATTTTTCTGTTCTTTTTCTACAACGTGCTTTTCGGCAACGAAGGAACGATCGGACGAACAAAAGTTTTCTGTTTCTGAAAGCGGAAAACTTATTCTCAAATCCAATGTCGGCGACGTAGATATTACCGCAGGAAAAAATGATGAAGTATCTATTCAGGTAAAAATAAAAGGCACAGAAAAAAAAGTTGATAAATTTAAAACAAATTTCAAGCAAGTAGGAAACAATATTACCGTTGAAGGAGATTTTGAAAAAAATATTGTGGACAAATTTAAGTTCGGTTTGTTCCGTTCATCATCGTTAGATGTAAAATTTATCATATCGCTTCCCGAGCAATTTATCACCGATATTACTACTGCGGGAGGACAAATAAAAATAAAAGGAATGAAAAACAAACAAGTGGGAAAAACTTCCGGTGGAGAAGTAACCGTTGAAAATTGCGTTGCAGAATTGAGGCTCGCAACTTCTGGAGGAGATATGGAAGTTCGCAATTCGATTGGCAATGCTAATTTACGAACTTCCGGCGGGGACATACGAATTAAAAATTCTCCAGGCGATCTTGAATTGAAAACATCCGGCGGTGATATTGAACTGGATGAAGTAGAAGGAAAAATCAAAGGAGAAACATCCGGCGGGGAAATAGATGTGCGGGCAAAAGGTAATAAGGGAATGGATTTGAAAACATCCGGCGGCAATATAACTATCAAACTTCCTCAATCCGCAAAAGGAGTTTTGGATGCTTCAACCTTTGGCGGGGAAGTGCATTGCGATTTGCCTCACGAAACTGTTGGAAAAGTGAAGAAGACCAAAATGAAAGCAAACATCAACGGCGGCGGCGAGTTAATGCTATTGAAAACTTCTGGCGGTGAGATTCGAGTAGAAAGTTTTTAGGAACATACAGACAATTTTTTCTCAACGTTTTTTACAACGAATACTAAAATAATCTCACTTTCCTATTCTTCTTGTTACCACTAGTGTTTGCAAACGATAGATACGTTTTGCGTACACACGGAGTCCGCTTTACTAATTTTGGGAATCCCGAAGGCGAATACTTTCATTTATACAACACATCAATTCTATAATTCAAGGAGAATATTTCCATGAGTCTATTTTCGCTTGCAGTCAAAGGAGGCATCATGATGCTTCCGATATTTCTCTGTTCATTGCTTGCCGTTTATGTAGTGATTGAACGGTATTTGCTGTTGCGTTTAACTCATATTGACGTTCACTATTTTCTTGCGAATGTTCGCGAAGCATTTCGAAAACATCATATTGCGGGGGTAGAGGAATTATGTATGAAAACCCAAGCGTCGCTCGCTATGATTCTTCAACGGGGAGTCAGCAAACATTCATTAGGACACAGTTCAGTAAAAGAAGCGATTGAAAATGCAGGTCGCGAAGAAATATATCGTCTCGAAAAACATTTGAATTGGCTTGCAACGATTGCCGGTATTGCACCGATGTTAGGATTTTTAGGAACGGTAACAGGAATGATTTCTACGTTTCAACAAATTGAAGTGCAAGGAGCAAACGTTGTTCCTTCCGATTTAGCGGGCGGAATTTGGGAAGCGTTGATAACAACAGCATTCGGGTTGATGGTGGGAATTCCTGCGTATGCGTTCTACAATTATTTTGTATCACGTGTTGAAAAATTTGTGCACGAATTGGAAATAGCGGCGACAGAAAGTATTGATGTACTCAGTGAAAATAACGGACAAGTGAATGAAAAAATTTCCGTTGAACGCACAGTACTTTCTCAACCGAAACTTCCTCCAACTTCTACGATTGCATACTCGCCGAAAAAACGCACTTTTGGCGACGATGATTTCTTTTCTGCTCAATAAAAAAACACGCGATGAAATTTCATACGGAAAACAAAGTGCTTACGATGTTCAGCGTATCTTCATTGACGGATGTCGTTTTTCTCTTGTTAATATTTTTTCTCATCTCCTCATCATTTATTGTTTATCCCGGAATACGCGTGCAATTGCCAAGTGCTGAACAAACAACACCGCAATCGGAAAAACAAATTACCTTGACAATTACGGAAAATGGTTTGTATTATATCAACAGTCAACGAGTGCTATTGAAAGAATTGGGAGAACAACTTTCTGAGAAACTTGGAAATGAAAAAGACAAACTCATCATTATCAATGCGGACAAATCAATTTCGTTGCAACGCGCAATCGAAGTGATGGATATAGCGAAAAGTATTGGCGCATCGAAATTTCTTATCGCGACTGTTCAACAACAACACACATCGCGAAAATAATAATGAAGCGAGCGAGCAATATTTCAGAAAAAAAAATAGCGTTGGGAGGAACGTTCTTTGTTCATTTGATCGGAATTTTAGTAATGTTTCTGTATTCGATTTCCGTTGAAAAAAAAGAACTGAGTGGAGTTATTGAAATGCGTTGGGGAAATGGAACAATGACATCATCACTGCAGCATCATCGAAACACGAAGAATGGAAATTCCTCTACATCATTGGTAAAGAAAAAAACAAATATGAAGCGTGTAAAACTTCCAACGAGAGTGATGAATGATAGAACTAAGACTACATCCAGAATAATGCAAGCGAAAAAAAACAATGTTGAAGCATCTTCGGAAAAACGCCTGAGCGAATTGCGTCGTCAGAATATCTCCCGAGTTGACGACGTACCAAGCAATGCGAAGAACAGTGTTTATGGCACCGACGAATTCGTTTCCGATAATTCACTGGGCGCTGTAGGGTATTCGATATCGTGGAGCGGAGGAATGTTGCGAAAAAAAATGTATGGAAATTTACCAGCATATCCCGAAGGAGTGAATATAAAAGCGCAGGTAAAAATACAAGCGGTGGTTTTTCCCGATGGTAGTGTAGGGAAATGCGTTCCGTTGCTTACTGCCGATAGGAGGTTAGTGAACGCAGCATTAGAAGAGGTCCGAACATGGAAATTTTCTCCATTAGAAAAACGATACAAGCAATCAAATCAGAAATGTGTCATTACATTCAACTTTCGTTTGGAGTAAGAAATGTTTTTCTTAATTGTCTTTTGCTCCTTCCTGTACCCATTTTCGTAAACCATTCAAATAATTTTTTTTCAACGACGGACGATTCAACGGCATTTGCGGTCCAAATAATGTTCCTTCCGAGCGAAGAATTAACGGACTGTTATCCGGAAATCCGGCGTACACAATACGTCGTTGCGCAATCATAAATCCTCCCCAACTTATCAAATTAAAATGTCTGTCAGAATACTGCTGGTCGTGACATCCTGCATTGTTGCAATATTTATTGAAGAGCGGTTGCACGTGTTTTTTGTAACTCACATTTGAATCGGGAAAAATCAATGCTTGTTCTCCTGAATTCGCTGGCGGCTCTTCACAAGAAAACATTAGTGTCCCTAAAAGTATCAACGCAAGAGAGAAAAAACTTTTTTTACAAATGAAACATTTCATAACAATTGAAACGGCGATTGATATGCGTGATAAAGCAAAACAATTCCTAAGGCGATGAGAATGATTCCCGCGGAACGTAGTATTCCCAAGATGGTGGCATTTCCGATTCTATGTTTATTGATTGCAATTCCTTTCAATAGTGTGAAGAACCATAAATACGTTCCGACAAAAACTCCTACGCAAAAGAGCGCGTTACTTTCATACGTTCGTTCGATAAAGCGGTAACTTTTTAAAACGCTTGCAATCGCAATCCATGAAGCGGGGAGTGTAATGGAAGAAAACGCTAATGCCGCTCCCGTAATGATTTGTTTGCTTCCGTTTTCTTTCAACGCAGTGAAGACAGAAAAAAATGAAAATCTCCTTACTTTTCTTGTTGTTTCTTCGAGGAATCGTTGCGCTCGTTCTGCGCGTGAATGAATTTTTTTTGCTTGTTCTTTCGGAGGTTCGTACTGTTTGGATTTCAAAAGTTTTATTCCGTAAAGAAAAACAAATATTCCCCCGATGTATGTTAGTATGACTGAAATATATTTTTCGTGAGTGTTGTAGTATGAAGTAACAGACGAAGGCAGTATAGTGATAATGAGAGAAATACCACCGATGGCGATAATCGCATACAATGCATCAATCAGCGCGGCGCCCAAACCGATGGATAATCCATCGTGATGTTTTTCTTCAAGTCCTTTGGAAAGAACTGCAAGCGTTACCGGTCCTAATGGAGGCATCGAAACCAAAAAGCCCATAACAATTCCTGAAAGTAATCCGATTACCATTTTCTCTAATTTTTGCGGCGAAAATTTAGGAAAAGATTACGGGAGAAACAATAGAATACAATGCAAAAAACCTTCAAGGTTCTGAAAACCTTGAAGGTTCAATTGTGCTCTTGCGTTATTTCTTTTTCTTCTCCTTCCCAAATACAAATTGGAGAGCGTCTTCGATTCGTTCAATTGGAACAATCTTCAAACCTTCTTTTACTTTATCCTGAATTTCCACTAAATCTTTTTCGTTGTCTTTTGGAATAAGCACCGTAGAAATTCTGTTGCGTTGAGCCGCGAGGAGTTTTTCATTCAATCCACCGATGGGAAGAACTTGTCCGCGCAAAGTAATTTCTCCCGTCATTGCAATATCGGGAGATGCAGGACGATTTGCAACTGCGGAAATTATTGCCATCGCCATCGTAATTCCTGCAGATGGTCCATCTTTCGGAATTGCGCCTTCGGGTAAGTGAATATGGATTTCTTTTTTCTTATAAAAATTATCTTTTAATCCGAATTTTTTTGTATTCGAACGAATGTAACTTAACGCCGCTTGCGCCGATTCTTTCATCACTTCTCCTAATTGTCCTGTGAGGGTAAGACGTTCTGCTCCGCTCATTATGGTAACATCTACACTCAAAATATCTCCACCGGCATCAGTCCACGCAAGACCAAACACCGAACCGACGCGCTTATTTTTTTCCTTTTCGCGTTTGCGGAATTTCGGAACGCCAAGATATTTTTCAATACTGCTTCCGTCAACGGTAATAATTTTTTCTTCGATTTCTTTATTCGATTGTTTCTTTTCTTTCGTTCCATCGCTTCCGTTACCGTTTTTTGCAAGTTCCTGTTTCGCAACAACAATTTCTTTTGCAACTTTTCTGCAAAGAGATGCAATATCGCGTTCCAAATTACGCACGCCGGCTTCGCGAGTAAATTCACGAATAATTTTAGTAATTGCTTCATCGGTGATATTTACATCAGTCTTAGTTAAACCATGTTCGAACAGTTGTTTCGGGAGAATATGTCGTTTTGCAATTTCACGCTTGTCGTACTCCAAATATCCCGGCAACTCGATAATTTCCATTCTGTCCTGAAGCGGAAGAGGGATATTATATCGCATATTTGCCGTTGTGATAAACATTACTTTCGATAAATCGTAATCAACATCAAGATAGTGGTCGTTGAACGAAACATTTTGTTCCGGGTCCAGAACTTCGAGCAACGCAGAAGAAGGGTCGCCGCGAAAATCCATACTCATCTTATCTACTTCATCCATCAACAGGACAGGATTGGTAACGCCGGCTTTTTTCATTGATTGAATAATTTTCCCAGGCATCGAACCGATGTATGTTCTGCGATGACCGCGAATTTCTGCTTCATCACGAACGCCGCCGAGAGAAATACGTACGAATTTTCTTCCCAACGCGCGTGCAATAGAACGACCAAGTGATGTTTTTCCTACTCCCGGAGGACCAACAAAGCATAAGATTTGTCCTTTCGGCGCAACGGTTTTTGCTCCTTTGTTTTGTAAGTTAAGTAAATTCAATACTGCTATGTATTCGAGGATTCTCTCTTTGGGTTTTTCCAAACCGAAATGGTCTTCGTCAAGAATTTCATTGACGTGTTTGATATTGAGATTGTCTTCTGTTTGCAAATGCCACGGAACAGCGACTATCCAATCAAGAAAATTTCGCGATACAGTAGATTCGGGAGATTGAGGTGGAGTTTTGCGGAGTTTGTCAAATTCTTCCAACGCTTTTTCTTTTGCGTACTGCGGTATCTGCGCATCATCAATGGCTTTTTTTATTTTCGTCAGTTCCGGTGAACTTTCCTCATCGCCAAGTTCGTCCTGGAGAATGCGAATTTGTTCCTGGATAAAAAACTTGCGCTGATTTTTCTGAATGTTTTCGTGAACCTTGCTGTCAATGTCTTTTTCTATTTTCAAAATATCAAGTTCCGTTGTAAGGATGCGCACGAGTTCAAAACATTGTTCGTTCAGTGTAGCAAACTGCAACAATTTTTGTTTTGTTTCCACTGTTTGAGAAACATTTGCAGCAATAAAATACATTTTCCTGCGCGGGTCGCGAATATTTTCAAATGCGGCAAGTACTTCCGGCGGGATGTTTCGGTTGTGATGAACATATTCTGAAAATAAATTTGACGCTGTTCGCAGCAACGCATCCAAATCTTTCGACGGCTCCAATAACGGAGTGGATAAAAAAACTTCTGCTTCCAAAAAATCACGTGAGTTGGTGAATTTTCCGATATCTGCTTGCACTACTCCATCAACGAGTATTTTCATCAATCCGTTAGGAAGTTTGAGATATTGAAATATTTTTCCGATAGTTCCTTCGTGGTAAATATCGTTGGGAGTTGGGTCTTCAACGTTGGAATTTTTTTGCGCAACTAAAAAAACGTATTTGCCTTTCTCCAATGCTTCGCTTACTGCTCGAAGCGATTGTTCTCTTCCGACAAGAACGGGAAAAATCATGTGGGGAAAAATTACGACGTCGCGTAAAGGAAGCACAGGCATAATACTGGGAATCTCTTCTTGCTGATTCTTTTGGTTTTTGTGTACGATTTCTACTTCCTTTTGTTTTTCTTGAAGTGCAGGTTGTTGTTTTGTTTCTTTTGACATACGTTTTAAAATTTCGCTGAAAATATACGAAGAAATGTAGAGTGAAACGGAGAACCATTGTAGTTCAATGTCAAGTAATTTTTCAATCTATTTATCGAATGTTTTCTTCAACAAGTAATTTTTTCTGTGTTCAGTTGTAGAAATGAAATCGCGGAAACAGTATTGACTACCAATTTCAACGAGACGTGATTATTTTTTGGAAACGCCCTTTTGTAAATTTTGCTCGAAATTTTTCAACACGATGGAACTCCTTCATAAATATTTCCCCACGTTACGCAAAAAAGTAGCCATTGCTTTCGGTAAATTGCTCCGCTCTTTCGGAAACTATTATTGAAAGCGAACTTTTTGGGTACGAAAAGGGAGCGTTCACGGATGCGAAAACACAGAAGAAAGGATTGTTTGAACTTGCAGATTCGGGGACGATTTTTCTTGATGAAATAGGAGATATTTCATTCAAAGTTCAGGTGAAACTATTGCGGGTATTACAAGAAAAAACGTTTCAACGTGTTGGCGGCACTTCAGAAATATCTGTTGATGTGCGTATTATTGCAGCAACAAATCGTTCGCTTGAGGAATTGGTAGAAAAAAATATTTTCCGTGAAGATCTGTATTTTCGGTTGAATGTTGTTTCCGTGCGGATTCCAGCAATTCGGGAAAGGGGAGACGAAGATATTTTATTATTAGCAGATTATTTTATTCACGAGTTCAATTCATATTGCTGTTCCTCACGGAGCAAAACGTTCACGGCTCATTGGCTATACTTCCGATGTCGCTCCGTATAATTATTTAGGCGAAGGAGTGTACGATAAACTTGTGATTGATGGTTTTAAAAAAGCGGAAAGCGCGTCAGAATACGAAATACAATATTGTTCAATGACAGGCGTTTGTCATGGAACACAAAATGAAGATTACGAAGAGTAACATCGTTATTTTCGAGATGCACGATATTGTTGAGTGAACACTTTATTTTCTTTCAACACAGTTCTTCCTACTTGAACATAAGAATACATTGCTCGAAGTAAATGTTCTGCAACGCTTGTTCGTTTAGAAAGAATATTGATTCTCATTTGCGTATCTTGTCTATACTCGTATAAACCGATTGCGTATTCTTCGTTGGAAACAAGAAAAAGTGAATCGGTTATCCAACCGAAAAACGTTCCATCCGCTACGAATGCAAAATTTCTCTCCGGATTATTCAGATATGCATCCGCACCGATTCCAAACGACGAAAATGGAGTTGAAATGTTAAGAAGTTTGATAATTGTCGGAAGTATATCAACTTGACTGAATACGTTGTTCACAATTTGCGGACGAATATGGTTCGGGGAAAAAAACAAACAAGGGATGTGAAATTGTTCGAACATATTTTTTTCTTCGTACCCTTCAACGTGGTCAGCAACGATAACAAATATAGTGTTTTCAAAATATTTTTCTTTCGAAGCATTTGTAAAAAAATGTCCCAATGCAATATCAGAATAACGAAGCGTATTGAAATATTGATAATGAGGGATCGAATCGTTGTAATATTCAAACTCTTGTGACGGAACTTTGTACGGTGAATGAGAAGTTAACGAAAACACGACACCGCAAAACGGTTCTTGCAATGAACGAAATTCTTCATTTGCTTTTGCAAAAATATATTCGTCAAACATGCCCCATGTACCGTCTTCTTGTGCAACGTTCAAATCAAAATCTTCTTTTGAAATAATTTTTTCAAAACCTGTAACCGTTGCAAACGCATCGAAGCCCATCGAACCTGCGCGTGCTCCGTGAATAAAAAGCGTTTGATAACCATTCGATTTTAAAATCGTTCCCAAGCCGCAAAACGAATTTTGTTCTAATGAACTTCCGATAATATCCTCACGCAACAATGTCGGAAGTGAACCGACAATAGCCTGCATTCCTTGAATCGTTCGTTGACCGGAAGCAAAAAAATTCGTGAAAAGCATTCCGTTTCGTGCAAGCGAGTCGAAATTTGAGGTTGCATTGAGCATAGAACCAAATGCGCCGATATTTTTTGCTCCCCAACTTTCCATAATGATAATGACAACATTGAGTGATTTACGATTGCGAATATCAGATTGCAGATTTCTTTTTCTCATCAATGGATAATGTTCGTCGAGAAATTCTTCATTGTTTTTCAGTAATTCACGCACTGCATTGTTTGCAAATTCTTTTGGAAAAAATTCCGTTGTTTCCGAATCGCCTTTCCATAGCGCGCGCACAACAGTAAAAACAGGGTTCAACGATAAATGTCCGAGTTGCAGAACATCATTTCGAAACGCATAACTTTCGCGCAACGGTTTTAATTGGAATCCCCCGCGAATCGAGATGAAAATAATGACCAGAGCAGAAATAAAAATGAGAGTTTCTTTTACCAATATTTTGAAACGGGATTCTTCATTCTTTATTGGTAATTTGTCATTTGTAATTCTTTGAACAATTTTCCACAGCATTAAATAGAGTGCAAATAGAATGAGAACGAACAACACAAGCGAATGCGAATATTCTTTAGCAATCATTCGTGTAACTTCGGGAAAATTTTTTGATATGGAAAAAATTTCAATTGAAAGTCTTCTGCCAACGAATTGATAATACAATAAATCACCGGCAGAAAGAATGAACCACGGCAACATAAAAAAAGAAAATGCGATAAGAATAATTCTTTGAAAGCGTTTTTTTTTTGTCAACGAAAACGGAAGAAGTAAAAGAAGAAAAAATATTCCTCCAACAATCATTACGCTTGCGACGTCAAATCGCAAACCGACGAGAAATGAAAAAAATATTTCTTTGAAAGAAACGCCGGAAAATTCGTTGTAGTAATATGCATAGAATATAAGTCGCATCGCGGTAAATGTAAGCAATAACCACGCAAGCATTGAACTGCAAAGAAGGAGTTGTTTTTTCATTCTAAAAAACATCAACAAGAGGCAATGGAATTTCATACACGCCTTCATATACATAAAATACATATGCCGTATTTGCTTTATTGTGCTTCGGATTGATGTTGTGTGCAAGTAAATCTCCGATGCTTGGCAATACCGTAGTTTGATGTACAAGCGAAATATCGAGCGCGGCTTCGAGGAGTTTCGAATCGCGAACAACGGAATCGCTATACAGCACAACGTAATTTGGGAAAAACGGAAAATGCGAGAGTTGTTTTGCATCGTTTTGTACGTTCGACGTGTGTTCGAATACAATTACCGGCGGCGATGGTTTTCCAAAATAATATGTCGGAACAGGAAATTGATAACTGTATTGAGCAACGATTACTCCCGTTACATTTTGTTGCCGCTGAATAAACGACAACGGTTCTACTCTGTCTTTTTTCCCGTACACAAAAAGCGAAACGCACAAAAGAATTGTATTCAATACAAGAAAATACAACCACAACGCTTTGTATGTTTTCCACCGCGCATTTGTTTTTTCAAACCATTCCTTGACGTTTGAAAATCCGATTGCTGATAGAATAATAATAAATGGAATTATAGGAAGAAGAAATCGTTCTTGCTTGTTGGCAATCAAACTATGCGCAACAAAAAAAAACAATGTCGGAATGGAAAGCCATAAATGTTTTTTCCCGGCTTTGAAACATGCAATGAGAACGAGGAATGAAAATGGCGGAAGAAAAATCGCAAGAATTGTTTCTCCATATCGCCACGGAGGTCCCGAAGGATAACCACTTGCACTTTTCACCAATTCTTGACCTTGGGTGAACAGAAAACCGTAGTTACGTTGAAACGAATATCCAAATTCACCATTGATATACATATTGATTGCTGACTGAAGTAATACAATAAACATCAAACCGAAAAGCATATAGAAAGTATTTTTCCGATATTCAGCAAGGGAAAAATTCAGTATAAGAAACGGAAGAACGAACGAAAGTAGCGGAAAGCGAATGATGAGCGCGATGCCAAGGAATATTCCAGCAAGAACAGCATTCCATTTTTCCATCTCTTTTTGTTGTTCAGTTTTTTTTACGCTGAGCCACAAACTTGCAAGCAACGGAACCTGGCAGACACTCTCTTCAAACTGATGAACGGAAGTAATTGGCAAAAGAAAATAAGTTGCATACAATAATCCACCGAGATTGGCGGATTCTTCTCCGTCAATTTTTTGAAGAATTCTATATACGAAAAAAATTCCAAGAGTAGAAAACACCGCTTGAGATAAACGTATGACGAGCATTTCTGTGTCGGGAGAAGTGTTGCCGAGGAATCTCATTCCCGACATTATGAGCGAAACGCTCCACGGATAAAGAACCGAATCTTTGTAATCGAGAGGAAGTTGTATTCCACGCGCGAGCATATCAGCATCAACCACAAGATTGAAATGGTCGTCAAGCGTAAGAAATCCTTTGCTGAAAATTGCGGCGATGATTCTTACGACAAAACCTATGAGAAGCAGGAATCGCAGTGGATGTTTTAGAAAATAGATTTTTATTAACACTGTTCAATTTTTTTTCGGCAAAAGATAGACTTTTATTTCCACAAGAGAAAGGTAAAACAGAACTGCATTTCACTTTCCTCTCCGTCAAAATTTTTGTATGTTTTGCCCGCATAATTATGAATATCGAAACACTTCTTTTCTTCATTGTCGGAGGAATAGCCATTGCTTCTGCCGTTTTCGTTGTTACACGCAAACACGCATTATACAGCGCACTGTTTCTGATTGTGAATATGTGTTCGCTAGCGGTTTTGTATTTAATGTTGCAAGCGCAATTCATTGCAATCATTCAAATTCTTGTCTACGCTGGCGCAATAATGGTGTTGTTTATCTTTGTCATAATGCTTTTAAATCTCGAAGAAGAAAAACCGGTTGCACAAAAATTATTTTCGTTCAAAACATTTGGTTTTGCGTTGTGTGTTGTTCTTCTTGCACAATTTATTTTCGCATTTTCAAAAGTTTCTGCGGATACAAAATCGCTTTCTCCCAATGCCGCGCAAATGGGGACAGTAGAATACATCGGCAAAGCATTATTCAACGAATATCTTTTTCCTTTCGAAGCGATATCGTTTCTTCTTCTCGCCGCGATTGTTGGCGCAGTCGTATTAGCAAAGAAAAAATTTCAATAATGGAAACCGAAGAAAATAAATCCGCAGTTCAACGAGCAATCGAATATGGGATTGATATATCGCTTATTGTAGAAAATATGCGTTTGACTCCAACTCAGCGTTTAGAAAAATTGCAAAATATGATGGAGTTTATAGAAGAAATGAAAAAAAATCGCGAACGTCTTTACGGTAATTTGATTGTAAGTGACCAGCATACGCAATATTCTCCAAATCCTAATAGATAATAATGTAGAATTCGTTATTATAGGCGGGGTTGCAGCAATTGCTGTAGGCTCCGATTACCCGACAAGCGATTTAGACATTTGTTATTCTCGTTCGATAGAAAACCTAAAAAAATTAAGTTCTGTTCTTCTCCAACTTAATTCCAAACTTAGGCACGATCCTTCGGATATTCCCTTTATTCCAGACGTTCCTACTCTAAAAGCAGGATTGAATTTTACATTTCAAACTTCACTTGGCGCTTTAGATTTATTAGGCGAAGTAGGTGGAATAGGTTTTTATAATGATGTAAAAAAATACTCCATCGAAGCAGAAGCATACGGAATGAACTGCAACATACTAAACGTCGACGGACTTTTACTTTCCAAAAAATTTGCTGGAAGGAAAAAAGACGAAGCGATTATTGTTGTACTTGAAGCGATAAAAGAGTTGCAAGAAAAAAGAAAATGAATTTCTCCCCCGAACCATCTCCCACAAAAACAGAACTTTCAGTTTCGCTTCAGCATTTGCTCGATGCGCTGAAAGAACTCACGTTTGCTCATAGCGTTTGCCTGTTTTGGGTAAAGAACGAAACCTCGCAACTTCTTCTCGAAACGAAATCTACCAACGCGCACAGTTTATCTTCGTCGTTTCGGTTTTCGCTTGCCGATGATTTGGTAAGTCAAGTTGCGAAAAATGGAAAACCGCTCAACATTACCAACATCAATCCTTCTGCGCAGCGCGATTTAATTTGTTATTACGATACGATTGAAAATGTAAAATCATTTGCTGGAATTCCGATTTTCTTTTCTGAGAGTAATTCTCCTGTTGCCGTTTTATGCGCCGATAGTTTGAGCGTTGATGATTTTGGAAGTGAAACAATTATCTCTCTTCAAAAATTCGGAGAAATAATTACATCGTTGTTGAAAAATTTTTCCGAGAAATATGATTTACAAGTTGATGCAAAAATGTTGAATGCAATTCGCTCGTTGCAAAAAAATATTCTCCATAATTCTTTGCGGGAAATTATTTTCGATTCGTTGCTTAGAGAAATAGGAAAAATTCTTTCGTGGGATTTTCTCACTGCAATTGCTCTCGATGGAAAAACAAACGAGTGGAAAGTTTTTTCGCTTGTAAATAATACAATCCATTCGTACATCGAACGAGAGAAATCAATTGATGTAAAAAAATCTGCTGTCGGGAAATCGTTGCATTCGCTACGCAGTCTTTTTGTTGATAATCTTGAAGAGAGAAACGTAGTTCGCTTTTATCCGGAGGAAAATTTTGTAAAACAAGGTTCGTTTCTCTGTATTCCTTTAACCAATGGAAATGAATGCTTTGGAATTGTTACTGCTGAATATCACGAACCAAATTCTTACGTTCAAAAAGATATCGAAACGCTTCAGCCATTGATTGCATTGATTAATTCTGCATTAGAAATTCTTGAATTGAAAACCACGAATAAAGAATTTGTTCACGTAGAAAAAAACACAAATGCACTTCGAGAAAAATTTTTTTTCCAGCGATTGGAAAATGAATTGCATCGGGTAAGCGAGTTCAGTGAAAGTTGTGTTCTTGGAATCATTTCCATTGATAGAGCGATAAAATTCCGCGAGCGATTTGAAGAGAGCGGATTTGAAAATATTCGCACTTCGGTATCACAAGCGTTACTTTCCCATCTTCGTTCGTTCGATATTTTAGGAACGAGCGAAGCAAACCGAGAACAATTTTTTGTCTTACTCGTTCACTCCAATTCAATTGATGTACAGTTATGGGGAGAAAAAGTTCGCAAGCAAATTGCAAGCACTATTATTTCACTTGATGAAAAATCATTTTCCGTTACTGTAAGTATCGGAATGTATTGCGTTGCGAAAACAATGAGTGGTGAATTTGCTTTTTCATACGCCAAAACCGCATTGAACAAAGCAATTGAACTAGGAGAAAATTCAGTAAAGATTTTGTAAATTTACTGCCCAATTTTTAACAAACGAACAAACTAATTAACTATAAACGAATAACGAATTATGGCAAAACAACAATCTTTCGCAGATAAAGTGTCAAAAGCAGCAAAGCACAGCGGACTCAAATGTGAAAAGTGCGGAGAAATCAAACAACCGTCACTCATCATTGATTCCGTTCCGTCAAAGCACGGGGGAACACGATTTGCTCAACGCCACGTGAAAGTATGTAAGTGCAACGAAAAGGAAGTATACGGTTAAATTCATTTTACATTTTATATTTTACATTGCCTATGGCTCGAAGAGAGCATTTCAGAACGTTGAACTTGAAACTTCAATGCTAAAATATAAAATGTAAAATACAAAATGATGAAAATACTTCTCACAATTCTCGATGGTGTCGGAATCGGCGAACTTCCCGATGCAAAAAATTACGGTGATGAAGGAAGTAATACGCTTGCCAACTGCGCTAATGTTGTCGAAAATCTTTCTCTCCCGAATTTGAAAAAATTAGGAATCGGAAATATTGTTTCCTTAAAAAATGTTTCTGCGGAAAAAAATCCTCTCGGCAATTTTGGAAAGTTAGCAGAAGTTTCAGGGGGAAAGGATTCGACGACGGGACATTGGGAAATCGCGGGAGTAATTTCTGAAAAAGATTTTCCGTACTACACGAAAACAGGATTCCCGAAATTGTTGCTCGATTCTTTTTTGAAAGAAACGCAATGCAAAGGTTATCTCGGAAACAAAGCCGCTTCAGGCACAGAAATCATCGAAGAACTTGGCGAAGAGCATCAACGTTCGGGATTTCCGATTGTGTACACTTCTGCTGATTCCGTCTTTCAAATCGCTGCGCACGAAGAAACAATTCCACTCGAACGACTCTACGAAATTTGTAAACTCACGCGCGAAAGAATTTGCGTCGGTGAACACGCAGTCGGAAGAATCATTGCGAGACCATTTACCGGGACAAAAGGAAATTACACACGCACTGCTAACCGCAGAGATTTCTCGCTTCTTCCGCCTAAAAAAACCTTATTGAATTGTTTGCAGGAAAATTCGATTCGCACAATTGGTATCGGAAAAATCGGCGACTTGTTTTCCGAACAAGGACTTGATGAAGTGCTTCATACAAAATCGAATTTGCAAGGAATAGAAAAAACAATTTCCGAAAGCCAAAAAATGCAAAACGGATTTATTCGCCGCGGCGAATTTATTTTTTCCAATCTCGTTGATTTCGACCAACTCTACGGACATCGCCGCAATCCTCAAGGTTTTGCAAAAAGTTTAGAAGAATTCGATGCGCAACTTCCGAATATTCTCGAAACACTGAGCAATAACGATTGGTTTTTCCTTACCGGAGACCATGGTAATGACCCAACGTATCAACACACTGACCACACGCGCGAATATGTTCCGCTCCTATGTTTTTCAAAAAATGGGAAGCGCGGAATCAATATCGGAACGAGAAAATCGTTTGCCGATGTGGGTAAAACGGTTGGACGATTATTCGGATTGAACGGTACTTCGCTTGCGATTGATGGAACAAGTTTTCATGAGATGATTTTATAAAATGTCTGAACACCAAACCGCAATCGAGTTTGACACAACAATTGATGAACACGGCGCAATTCATCTTCCAGAAATTTTACAAAGCGCATTGCATACGGGAGCGAAAGTATCCGTTCGTGTTCTCAGCAATGTCATTTCTAAAGAATTGAAATCCAAGCGTGTTTTGGAAAGTGAAATCGAAACGATAATGTCGTTGCAACTGGAAAACCGTGAGCAAGTCGTAAAATTTTTATTGACGGAAGGTTCGTTTGTTGGCAATAAATCGTTATTGAAACACGCGAAGGCGTTACTTGAAAATTGATTGATGATTAGCAAAAAAGTAATTAGTCATTATTTACACGATGTACGAATGACGAATTCCCAATGACAAATTGCCGATGATAAAAGTTGCAATTCATACCGATGTGTTCCTCGAACATCTTTTTCATACTGAAGAGAAGCCATCAACACTTCGGCTTGCGATGAAAAAATTTTTCTGTTATACAACGGTGTTCAATGCAATCGAATTGTTTTCTATTGCGGAAACTCCGAAAGAAATTCAGAAAATTGAAGATGTAATGTCTGCAATGAAACTTCTCGGGCTCAATGCAAAAAATTCAAAACTATATGGAATGTTACTCGCAGAAAATGGAACAATGCAGCGATTCAATTTGCTCATTGCCGGTTTATGTTTGGAAAGTAAATTGTCAATCATAACTTCGCGACCGAAAGAATTTCGCGGCGTTGAACATCTGCATATTATTCCCGCTTCATTGCTTAGAAAATATGAAACGGCGGAAGAGATTTTGAGAGCAAGTAGAAGAAGATGAGGTGCGATTTGCGATATGAGTTTTAACAATAACAAATTACGAATTACAAATTAAGTTTATGTTTTTAGGAAAAGTCGTCGGCACAGTTTGGGCAACACGCAAAGATGAAGAACTTGTCGGAATGAAATTTCAAATTGTCAAGCATGTTGGATTGGATTACCAATTGAAAGACTCGTTTGTAGTTGCAGTTGACACCGTGCAAGCGGGAGTTGGCGATGTTGTGCTTGTGTGCAGCGGAAGTTCTGCGAGACTCACGACACTTACCAAGAACAAACCCGTTGATGCCGTGATTATGGCGGTTGTAGATAAAATAGATGTGAAAGACTAAATCCATTTTAGATTTTATATTTTACATTGAACAATTCAGTCAATGTAAAATATAAAATGTAAAATGTAAAATGTAAATATGTTTTTCGGCAAAGTCATCGGAACAATTTGGGCTACACGCAAAGACGAAAGTTTAGTTGGGAAAAAACTTTTGTTTGTGCAGCCGCTTAATTCCAAGTTGGAAAAAAACGGCGATGCGATAATTGCAGTTGATACGATTGGAGTTGGAGTTGCCGAACATATTTTTTACATCACCTCACGCGAAGCAACTGTTCCTCTCACCAATTCCCAAACTCCCATTGATGCCGCCATTGTTGGAAAACTAGATAGAGTTGATTTAGAAAAATAAACTACATTTGCACAATCTAAAATCTGAATACTAAAATCTAAAATATTGGAAACCTTTTTCCTCGCATTCATTCCTCTCTTTGTCGCTATTGACGTTCTCGGTGTATTGCCGTTGTTTGTTGCATTCACTGAAAATCTCGAAGAATCGCATAGAAAAAAACTCACATCCGAAGCGACGCTCACCGCATTCATCATCAGTATTCTTTTTCTTGCAACGGGAAAATGGTTATTCTCTTTTCTTGGAATTTCCGAAAGCGATTTTCGTGTCGGCGGAGGAATTGTTCTGCTTGTTCTTGCTGTGTACGATTTGCTGTTTTCCAAAGAACGAAAAATACCTACGGAAGATTCTGTTGGTGTTGTGCCGATTGGAATTCCACTCATTATGGGCCCTGCTGCACTTACCACAATTCTTATTCTTGTTGATTCGTACGGATATTTTTGGACAATCATTTCGTTGCTCATCAATTTGTTCATCGTGTGGTTTGTGTTTCTTCAGTCGGAAGCGATTGCAAAAGTGTTAGGGAAATCCGGCTCACAAGGATTTGCAAAAGTTGCAGCATTGTTTCTTGCCGGTATTGCCGTGATGATGATTCGTAGCGGCATTACGGAGATGTTGCAGAAGCAGTAATTCGTGAATCGGATCAACTTCTTCTCTTGCAATCAGTCTATCTCAACGACGAGTAGTTAATTACTTCATAAAAGTACTTACAATTTTATTTTCCGTAGTCGAAGGGAATTTGAAACAACGGTAACAGAACTCAATGCCATTGCTCCCGCGGCAAGAATTGGAGTAAGCAATCCCATCGCAGCAAGAGGAATAGAAATAATGTTGTAAATAAACGCCCAGAATAAATTTTGTTTTATAATGCGCATTGTTTGTTTTGAAAGTTTTATGGCTTTTGCAACACTTCGTAAATCTCCATGAAGCAACACAACATCGGCAGTTTCTGCCGCAATATCAGTACCTGTTCTTATTGCAATTCCAATATCCGCTTGCGCAAGAGCAGGAGCGTCGTTTATGCCATCTCCAACCATTGCGACAATCTTTCCTTGTTGTTGAAGAGAAGAAATAATTTGTGATTTTTCCAAAGGAAGAATTTCTGCAACAACATTTTCTATTTCTGCTTGATGTGCTATAGATTGTGCAGTAACAGAATTATCGCCTGTGAGCATCCACACGTTTAATCCAATGGATTTTAATTCGCGAAGTGCCTCTCTTGATGAAGATTTTATTTCATCAGAAAGTGCGACGAGAGATGCAAGTATCCCGTTGCGGGAAACAAACAGCACGGTTTTTCCTTCGCTGGATAATTGAAGAGAAATTGAGTGTACGTTTTCATTTATTGCGATGGTATGTTCATTCATCATCGCAGCGTTACCAACGAGTATTTCGATATTGTTCACCGTTCCTTTTATGCCGCGACCGGGACTGATTTCAAATGAAGTTGTTTTCAAAAAATGAACGTTTTGTTGTTTTGCAACATCTACAATCGGTTTTGCAAGCGGATGTTCGGATTGAAGTTCAAGCGACGCAATTTCAGAGAGTATCGTTTGTTCATCAATATCGTGCAACGGAATGATATTCGTTACCGTGAGTTTTCCTTCCGTAAGTGTTCCCGTTTTATCGAATACGATAGTTGAAGCTTTGTGTGCAAGTTCCAAACTTTCTCCGCTGCGAATCAAAATTCCATAGCGCGCTCCTACTCCTGTTCCGGAAATTATTGCCGTTGGTGTTGCCAACCCCAATGCGCACGGACAAGCAATTATCAATACAGCGACGACATTGATAAGCGCGCGCGAAAAAATTACTTCCGTTGGAATATACATCCACGCAAGAAACGTTATGAGAGAAATTCCCAGAACAACGGGAACGAAAATTGACGCAATGGTATCCGCTAACGATTGAATCGGGGCTTTTGAACCTTGTGCTTCTTCCACAAGTCGGATGATTTGCGCAAGAATTGAATTTGTTCCTGTTGCTGTAACGCAAAATTCAAAACTTCCGAATTTATTGATTGTTCCTCCGAAAACTTTTGCGTTGATATTTTTTTCGACAGGAATACTTTCTCCGGTGAGCATTGATTCATCCACAGTGGAAAATCCTTTGGTAAGAATTCCATCTGCGGGAATTTTTTCTCCGGGACGAACGAGAACAATATCGTGAAGTTGCACATCATCAAGTGAAATCCTTTGCTCTATGCTGTTACGAATTACGGATGCAGTTTTCGGTTGTAGTTCGATGAGTGATTGTATTGCGAGATTTGTTTTTATTTTTGCACGCGATTCAAGCCATCGTCCTAAAAGTATGAGAGTAATAATGATTGTTGTTGTATCGAAGTATGTTTCTGCGACATGACTGTTTGAAAATAACCAATGCGGGACAACGGTTGCGAAGAAACTGTAGAAATACGCCGCGCTTGTTCCGATTGCAATGAGCGTATTCATATCCGCAGTAAAATGTTTTACCGTTTGCCAGCATCCGCGAAGAAATCGTTTTCCTCCGAAGAAAAAAACCATACTTGAAAGTACAAGTGAAATCCAGTTGAGTTCTTGCATTGTGAACGGAATGAAGTGCATCGCGTTTTCAAACATACTTAGCATACTTAATAATGACACGGGAATAGTGAGCGACGCGCTGAGAAGAAGTTCATTCGTGAGAGTTTTGTACGCTTTGTCTTTTGAAGAAAGTAGAATTTCTTCTGCAGAATGAATAGTTTTTATTCGATGTGGAGTCGTTGATGGAATTTCGACAATGAGTTTGTACCCTGAATCTTCTACGACTTTTTGCAACATTGTTGGGAGAACTTTTGTTGGCTCGTATGTAACGGTAACTTTTTCTGTCGCAAGATTAGCAACGGCATTCGAAACTCCTTCAATTTTTTTTAAGGAAAGTTCAACGCGATGAACACAACTGGCGCACGTCATCCCTTCGACGTGAAATGATGAAGTTTGCATTGTTCTTGGGATTTTATGGTTTATTTGAGAATTCATTTTCACTGAAACATATTGAAGTTTTCAAAACAGAAGAAATGTGAAGTATGTCCGACAAAAAAAGATATAAAAATATTGTATCCGGATACTATTATTTCACAAAACGTTGGCCGGGGAGCAGGAAAAGGATGAACAATTTTGAAAACGACGAATGCCGAATTAACGCAGGGAACGTCAACAAGTTCGTTCAAAGTCAGTTCATATATATTCGATATCGTTTATCAATGATAGTATTGTGTTTGACGTTGGGAAAAAGGTCGTCCGAGAATGAAATTGCGCAATCTGTCATTCCGAATGAATTTATTCTCTATCAAAATTATCCCAATCCATTTAATCCTTTAACGACGATTCGATATGCGCTCAATTCGTCAGCAATGTTTCGGTAAAAATCTATGATACATTCGATAAAGAAATAACAACATTGCTGAATAACGAAACCGTGAGTGAAAAATTCTCACGTTTTTTTTTGTTTTATGAAAATCTCTTTTACATATTCAACGACAATTTTTTATGAAAAAGATTTTTCTTTCTATTTTCGTTGTTACCAATTTCATAAGTTGCAATCACGGACTCGAACCGTATAAAGAAACTGCTGGATTTGGCGGAACAATTTCGTTTCAGCATTGGCCCCAACCCGATACCATTATTACGATTCATCTTCTCGCTTCAAAAACGCCGCCGCCTTTCGGAACGCTTGATTCTATTCTTCATTTATATGCGTTACAAAAATTATTTTTCATTCCATCTAATATTTCTGCTTCGTTTCCCAAAGATACTTCGCAAATTTCGTATGAGTTTTTTCTTCCAAGCGGAACATATTTTTACATTGCAATCGTAGCACAAATAACTCCAAATTACACAACGGATGATTTCAAAGTTGTGGGCGTGCTCACGGAAAATGCGACGACATTTGAACCGAAAAAACTTAATGTTCCGCTCAATACGTTTATTCAAAATCAAAACATCGCTGTAGATTTTGAACATCTTCCTCCGCAACCATTTGATACAACTGCATTTCACTGGAGGAATATCAAATGAAAAAAAACTTTCTCCGTGTTCTCAGTGACTTCTCTGCGTTCTCTGTGTTACAACTCCTCGCATTTAGTTTTGTAACAACAACAATTCTTTTTGGTCAACAAACTGGCATTATCACCGGAACAGTTTTCAACAAAGAGACAAATGAAAAACTTATCGGTGCTAATATTGTATTACAAAAAACGGTTATTGGAACAACAAGCGATGCAAACGGGAATTTCACGTTGAAAAATATTTCAGTTGGAAATTATTCGCTTGCTGTTTCATTGATTAGTTTTCAAAAAGAAATCGTGAACAACATTTCTGTCAATGAAAATGAAGCGACGTTCGTAAAAATTTTTCTTACACCAACTTCCATTCAAACTTCCGAAGTAATTGTTACGGCAAATCGCTCACCGCAAAGTTTATTGGAAATTCCCGTCAGTGTTTCTGTTGTTGATGCGGCAAAAATTTCCCAACGCAATGCGCTTTCTGCTGACCAAAGTTTGCGCTACGTTTCCGGTGTAAATGTCAGCGAAGGACAAATCAACATTCGAGGATTTTCCGGTTACACAAAAGGAGTTGGTTCGCGCGTGCTGTTGCTCGTTGATGGAATGCCGCTACTTGCCGGCGATACACAAGAAATTATTTGGGAAGCAATTCCTGTTTCGCAAATTACTAAAATCGAAATCTTGAAAGGCGCTGGTTCTGCAACGTACGGAAGTTCTGCGCTCGGCGGCGTTGTCAATATTATTACGAAAGAAATTTCCGAAACGCCAACGACAAATACGAAACTCTACGGAGGAATGTGGGAACAACCGCGATACAAAAGTTGGCGATGGAGTTCACGCGAACGATTGTTGAATGGAATTTCGTTTTCGCGTTCGGAGAAATTAAATGATGCGGTTGGAGTGTTCTACGGGTTTTCGCGTACGCAAGACGATAGTTACAAACTTAACGATTATTGGCGGCGATGGAATATTTTTTCCAAACTTAATTACACAATTTCATCGAATGAAAAACTTATTGTAAACTTTTCTCTGTTGCATCAACGACGAGGAAATTTTTTCTACTGGAAAAGTTTAGAAGAAGCATTAGTTCCTGCCGATGACCAAATGCGTGAACGAGTAGAAACAATGCGAATGAATGCCTCGTTTTCATATACTCATATTGTGCAAGAAAATCTTTCGTACACATTTCGAGGAAATTTCTTTTTTGCGAATTGGAAAAACATTGCGGCATTAACCAATAAAGACAGCACGCAAACACACTCGCGTTCTTTTGCATCTTCGTTGGAATTATTTTACAATTATCAAATGCGTGAGCAAACAAATTTTACGTTTGGCGTTGAAGCGAAATCGAATCTCATTCGTGCAAATTTATTTGGTGAACGAAACAGCAATGGATTTGCAGCGTTTATTCAAGAGGAAGAAAAATTTTCTGAATTTGTGCGAACAACGATTGGTGTTCGAGGAGATTTTTCCAAAGTGGATTCGATAAACGGCGTTGGAGAAATAAATCCGAAAGTAGGAATTGTGTACACGCCAACTATTGGAACGACATTGCGCGCATCAATGGGAAGTGGATTTCGCGCGCCAAGTGTTGCGGAATTATTTATCGAAGCGAACAGCGGAGCATTTACTACAAAACCAAATCCGAAACTTTTACCGGAAAAAAATTGGTCATTTGAAATTGGTGCGAATCAAGTTCTTTCCAAAGAAATGTTGTTCGATGTTTCGTTGTTTGAGTGCGAGTTCAAAAATTTAATTGAACCGCATCTTGTGAATGTTCCCAATGTTGCGGGACTTGCAATTCGTTTCGACAATGTTTCACGCGCACGTGTGTATGGTGCGGAAATGAGTTTGCAAACGAGTCTGTTTGAGAATACATTGCAAAGCGAAATCAGTTTTACGCACGTTGTCTCCAACGATGTGAATTCCAATCAATCGCTGAAATATCGCCCGCGAAATTTGTTTTATGTTTCTTCTACTGCAAATATTTTCGGAATGCAACTCGGCGCAGATTTCCGAAGTTTATCGCGCGTGGAAAAAATTGATGATGAGTTTGTGGGAATTATTCCGCAAGGGGAGAGGCGTGTTCCAATTTATGTTCTCGATGTAAGACTCATAAAAGAATTTTCGTTTCAAAATTTTTTTCTTACTACTTCACTGCAAGCGAATAATATTTTGCAATATTATTACAACGAATTTATCGGAACTATCGCACCGCTCAGAAATTTTGTGTTGACGGTGGAAATGAAAATGTGAAAACAGATTTCGGATTTGAGATTGCTGAAAAAAAAACGAAACCTGAAATCTGTAATCTACAATCAGTAATCGAAACTCACTTCTTCTCCCGATAAAACACAATCATATCTGTGGAAATCGGTTTCACTCAAACTTGTCGTAACATTGTAATAATTTGTCCACGATGATATTATGAAATAGCCATAAAATTAAAATTTATATGCAAAATCAACGTAAGGAATCCCGGGAAATAAAAAGTCATCTTCCAATGCAGTTATGAATGCAAAATCAACGCTCAATGATTCACCAAAGAATCGAATTCCGTATGATACTATTGGCACATCAATTTCCGGAAAAATCCAGTTCTCGGAAACCACTGCAAATTTTTTTGAAATGCGTTTTTCACCGCCCAGCATCACCATTGGTTTTTTAGCAAAAGTATTTCCTGAATATCCATAGCCAAATCCTAATGATATACTTTCATAAGGATTTCCGTACGTCCCCACTCCGTACATTACGCCGATTGTCGAATTAGCATCTGGTGGTTGAATAAATAATGCACCTACAGCAAACGAAAAATCTTCACTTGTTGCATATCCGATTTTAGGAGCAAGGTAAAATATTTGTTTATTAAAATCTATTCCTGGAAAAATTGACAATCCGCCGGCAATAGTGATGTTATCAGTTATTCCATAAGCAATGGTAGGAAAGAACAAGTAGTAATCAGCTATATATCCATCATTTTTTTTCAATGTATATGCAGTAGGTCCGAAAAATAATCGTGTTGCGTTAGGATTTTCAAACCAATATTCACCGTCACTTAGTAATGAAATCGGGATTTCTTTGATAGTAGAAATTTTTTCACGTGCAATCGTATACAATCCGAATGAAGTTTCGAAACGGATTTCAGACGAGGAAATTTCCACTGTTCGTCCCTGAAGTTTTGTTCCGTCGTTCATTGTAACAATCTGAATATTCAGTGAATCGGGAATGTGAATTTCAGTTTGAGATTGAACACGAAGTGTGAACAATAAAATGAAGAAAAAAGTAATTGCTGCAGGTTTCATAATGGATAACATATTTGGTAATTATTTATAGTTAATATATCAATTCATAACAGAATATAGTCATTGCAAAAAGCCGTTCGCTTCGTCACCAAGTAATTCCTGTGAAATAATGAAGCGTTGTTCCTGCATTTTTTTACTGTGTGTTATATTTAAATTATTTCTTTGTGCAACTTTGAATTCTTCGTGTCTTTGTGGTAAAAAATTAAAACCACTAAAACACAAAAAAAAGCACTAAGGTTCACTAACTCTTTTCCTCAACTCCGCCAATTTATTCATTGCATCAATCGGTGTGAGTTTTTCGATTTCGATGTTGCGTAATTCGTCGCGCAACTTGTCGTCTTTTAATTCAAACAATGCCATTTGCATTTCCGGAACAATTTTTCTTTTCGCTCTACGCTCTACGCTCTCTGCTCTTTCATCGTGAACTTTCAACTCCGAACTTTCGAGATTACTCAAAATGCGTTTCGCTCGCTCCGTAACTTCAGCGGGAAGTCCAGCCATTTGCGCAACTTGAATTCCGTACGAATGGTCGGCAAAACCGGAAATAACTTTGTGCAGAAAAATAACTTTGTCGCCGTATTCGCGCACATCCACTTTGAAATTTTTTATGCGCGGATAGAGTTCTGCAAGTTCGTTGAGTTCGTGATAGTGAGTTGCAAAGAGCGTTTTAGATTTTACTTTTTCGTGGAGATATTCCGTCAACGCCCACGCAATCGAAACGCCATCAAACGTAGATGTTCCGCGTCCCACTTCATCGAGCAAAATCAAACTGTGCTCAGTTGCCGTGTTTGCAATGTTCGCCGCTTCATGCATTTCGACAAGAAACGTGCTTTCACCGCTCGCAATATTATCCGATGCGCCGACGCGCGTAAAAATTTTATCCACCAAACCAATCGTCGCTTTCGTTGCAGGAACAAAACTTCCGATGTGCGCGAGCAATGTAATCAAACCGATTTGCCGCAAGTAACTCGATTTGCCGCTCATATTCGGTCCCGTGATGATGATGATTTGATTCGTTTCGTTATCTAGAACACAATCGTTCGCGGTGTATCGCTCGCCTGGAGGAAGCAGTTGTTCAATCACTGGATGGCGCCCGTTTTCGATCGTGATGGTTGTCGAATCATTCACATCGGGACAAACATATTCGTTCGTAACAGCAACTTCAGCGAATGATAGCAAGCAATCGAGCAATGCAATGAGTTTTGCGTTGCGTTGAATTGCATCTGCATATTTTGAAATTTCCGTACGCACATCGTTGAAGAGTTTTGTTTCAAGAGCGAGAATTTTTTCTTCCGCGTGTAAAATTTTTTCTTCGTACTCTTTCAATGCCGGCGTGATGAAACGTTCCGCATTCGTCATCGTTTGTTTGCGAATGTAATCCGCCGGGACTTTTTCATTGTGCGTGTGCGTGATTTCGATGTAGTAACCAAACACATTATTGAAACCGACTTTCAGCGAATTGATCCCCGTGCGTTCGCGTTCTGTTCGCTGCAAATTTGCAATCCATTCTTTTCCGGAAAACGTCAGCGAGCGAAGTTCATCGAGTTCGGCATTGAATCCGTTACGAATAATATTTCCGTCAGCGAGATTCAGCGGCGGGTCTTCGGCAATAGCGGAAGAAATAAGTTGCACAATATTTTCCAGCGATTGCAATTGCTCGGAAATTTTTGCAAGCGTTTCTGTTTGTAAACTTTTCGTTTCGCTTTTTATTTGTTGAATGGCATCGAGAACACATTTCAACACAAACACATCACGAGGCGTTGCTCTTCCTGTACAAATTTTTGAAATGAGTCGTTCAACGTCGCCAATGTTAGAAAGAATCGTTGCAAGTTTTTTTCGCAACGTATTTTCTTTTACAAGTTCTGAAACTGCTTGCAATCGTTGTTGAATCGGCTCTAATTTTTTCAACGGACGAACAAGCCACTGTTTCAATAATCTTCCACCCATCGGCGTTTGCGTTTTGTCGAGAACGGAAAGAAGCGTTGTATCTTCTGCGTCGTGCGTTAAAGGAACAATGAGTTCGAGATTGCGGATGGTTGATGCGGGAAGCGAAATTGTATCGTCAATATTGAGCGGAACAATTTTGCGAAGATGCGAAAGATTTCCTTTTTGTGTTTCGTTCAAGTAATGAAGAATTGCGCCGCTTGCAATTATTCCATTCGATAAACTTTCAACGCCGAATCCTTTCAACGTTTGCGTTTGAAATTGTGTTGTGAGAAGTTCGTACGCATAATCGAAATTGAAAATCCAATCATCGGTTTTTGTAACAACAGATTTTATTTTTCCTTCGAGCAGTTTTTCGATTGCATCTTTATTAAGTTTTTGAACAAGAATTTCCGACGGAGAAAAAAGTTGCAACTGTTCAATAAGATTGCGCAACGGAAATTCAGCAAGCGAAAACTCCGCCGTAGAAATATCAACAAACGCAACACCAATCGTATCGTTTCCAGTAACAAGCGGCGAAGGAAAATAAGTTGCGGCGAGAAAATTGTTGCGATTTTTTTCCAGCACTTTATCCGAAAAGGCAACACCGGGAGTTAACACTTCAATCACATCGCGTTTCACAATTCCTTTTGCGAACTTTGGATCTTCGAGTTGTTCGCACACAGCAACACGATGTCCCGCTTTCAATAAACGTGGCAAATATGTTTCGAGCGCGTGATGAGGAAAACCGGCGAGAGGAATTTCTCCCGCCGCGCCGTTCTTTCCGCGTTTGGTGAGCGTGATTCCTAAAACTTTTGATGTGAGAATTGCGTCGTCGTCAAACGTTTCAAAAAAATCTCCCATCCGAAAAAGCAAAATCGTGTCGGGATATTTTGCTTTCACTTGCGCGTATTGACGCATCAATGGTGTTGATTGCGAAATCGGATTTGTGATTTGAGATTTGAGATTTGTTGTTTTCAAAGCGGGGCAAATATACGAGTGCGATGGAAGGAAATAAAAAACGCCGAAAGATTTCTCCGTCGGCGTTTAAGAACTATGCTGTTACTGTGTTCGATTTAGTGATGTTCAATTCGATACGGCAAACTCCAAATTTCACTCGTGAATTTTGATGTTCCATCGTCATACAAAGAATTATGCGACATTGCTTCAAACACTGCGTTAAATCTCCCATCACCGTGATGAACTTCAAATACTTTCTCGTACGTGCGTGTATACACTCCACTATTTACTGTTTGGGAAACGAGTGGGATAATTTGTCGCTTATGAAAGTTTGCTCTTCGTCCTCTTCCCACACGCAAGGCAACAATTTCTGTATCAGCAGTAACGCTTTCTATTGTTAATCGCACTGTAACGGTATCATCTTTGTGAGCGTGAGGAATTGTTCCGTTGGGTCCGAAGTAAAACCTATACTCATCCGCCGGACGATTGATGGTGCATGTATCACCGTCCTCTATTTGGACATACAGTTGCGCAATCGAAAACGAATCCTGTGCCATTGATGTTGAACCGGCTCCTACAGTAATTGAGTATGGTTTCCAATTCATTCGCGGAAAACGTTTGCGAGCGATGCGGCGAAATTCAATATCTCGATGCATTGAATGTGTAAACGGCTTTTGCACGGTAACCGTATCGGTATCGTTCCGAATTCCTGTCAGAATAAAATTTCCCGAAATCGTTTTGAAAATATTAAGAATACGTGCGCTGTCTCCCAGCGAATCAACATAATAATTCTTTACTACGTTGGTGATTTGTTTTCTAAATTTCAATGGTTGAATAAACGTTTTATTTCCAAATACAGAAGAGATAGTTTTGGCACTGAAAGGTTCTTCGCTATCATCGCCGGAAACATCATCTAACGCAGCAAAATCGCCGTATTCTTCGTTGTTTGTTGCGATACTTTTAAAATATTCCGAGTCGTATTTGATTTCGTTTTCATCGGAATTAGTCGTGCTGTCATTTCGACAACCGGAAAGAGACGAAAGAATGATTACTGTTATTATTGCAAGTGTGTATTTCATAAAAATTTGTCTTTCTAAGAATTATGTAAAACTTTGACACGGAAAAATATTCCGGGTTTAATTTTCTTTCGAATCATCGCCGGATTATTTCAGTGTTTCTCGGAACAGTAAATGAACATTGGACGGTATTATTGAGTTCCAATGAATTGTATGAAATTGTAATTGTTCGATGTTCTTGTGGAAAATACGTGCGAATCCAATTCGGAAAACGTTTCTCCTTAATAGAAGAAAAGCGCTTCATAGTTTTTTTGAGAAGAATTTCGTTTGCAGAATTCAATTTTTCAAAGCGTACTATAGCCTGCTCGTTATTGTTAAACCAAAATTTTTCTGTGGAATTATTGTGAACGAGCGAAAGCGTAATTTCATCTTGTGTGGTTGATAATGTTACTATATTCGGTTGTGTTCCGCTCAAGTTTTCATCAAAAAATAATTTTAGAATTGTAGGAAAGTCAGCAGAAAAATGCAAAAGCGTTTCTAATGCCTTATCGTGAACAGATGCGATTATCAATCTATTTTCTATTGCATTATATAATTGAAATGAATCGCGTGTGAGTTGAAGTATTCCCGCTGAAATTCCAAATGGTCCGAACAATGTCAGAAGGAGTGAATCATTATTTTTATACTGAAGTTCAAACGAAAGGTTGAATGAATGTTCTTCATTTTCAACCGTCAATATTCCTTCTGCGTTCATAGTAGAAATAGACGGAGACTGTTGTTGAATGGCAGAAATTATTTCTTCAGCAGAGGAACGGTTCGCGATTTCTTCTGTTGTTCTGCACGAGACAAAAAATATCGCGCCGAAGAAAAAAAGAAAATTCAGCAAACGATTAAATAGAAATGTAATCATTTAAAATTTTTCAATCTCTATTATCAATGAGAAATTTTACAGTCCTCCTTTTCGAATTTTGTCTTTCGCTGATTCTCTTGTAGAATCGAGGTCAACGGCTTTTTTCCAATACTCAACTGCTTTTGCCGTGTCATTCAGTTTGAAATAAACATCCCCCATATGTTCGTTCACTTCTGCGCTTGCGTCTCCTACGTTTATAGCGTCTTGAATATATTTTTTCGCTTCGTCAAAATTTCCCAATCGAAAATACACCCATCCCATTGTGTCAAGATACGAGGGATTTTTTGGCTGTTGTTCGAGTGCTTTTTTGGACATTTCCAAAGCGCGTGGTAATTGTTCTCCGCGTACACTTAACGAGTACCCGTAATTGTTTAATAGTAAGTGATTGTTCGCATCAATTTTTAATGCGGTTTCGTACAAGCGGTCGCTGTCATCCCAACGTTTCAATGCGTCGTAAATCAATGCAAGAGTTGATAGCACATTCATTTCTGTTGGACGCAATTGAAGCGCGCGCTCTAATGGGTCAATTGCTTTTTCAAGTTTTCCATCGCGGTAATACGCAATACCGAGAAAAAAATTTATGCGGAAATCATTGGAATTTTTTTTCTGCACCCGTTCTAATGTTTCAGCCATCAACGAAAATTTTTTTTGTTCGGAATAAATCGAAGCAAGGTTTATCCATGCATCTATATTCCAATCTGCCAGTTCGTTCACTTTTTCATAGTTTTCGATTGCGGAAGAAACACTGTCTTGAGAGAGTGCGATTGCAGCAAGATACCAGTAAGAACGCCAATCTTCCGGCTGTTCGTTTTTTAAGTTAAGGAAATAGTTTTGTACGAAATCTATAAGTGTACTATCCTTATGAAGCGCATCAATATATGCTTCACCTATTTTCAACTTTGTTTCAAATGAAACTGAATCCTGTTGAAGTAACGGTTGAATGAGAGAATCCGCTTCAGAATATTGATGAAGCAAGAGCAATATTCGCGCGGCAGCGATTCGAGCATTTTCATTGTCAGTTTCGGCAGCAATTTTTTTATAAAGTTCGCACGCCAGACTTTCTTTTCCGGCAAACTCGTACGCGGATGCAAGCGTTATTTTCAAATCATTATTTGAAGGATCCAATGCTAACATTTCTTTGTATGCGAAAGCGGCATCATCGTATTTCTTTTTTTCGATGGAAAGCATCGCAATACGTTCCCATATTTCCCATTGCGAACCAAATCGTTCAATGATTTTTCTGTAGAGCACGAGTGCAGAATCGGAAGATTGGAACTGAACGGCATTTGCGAGTGAATACCATCCCTGTACATAATCGGAATCGCGCTTGACGATTTCGTGGTACTGCATTATCGCAGAATCAAGGGAAAATTGTGCAAGATAAATTTGAGCAAGATTTTCCCGATAATCCCGATTAGATGTGTCGCGAACAACTGCTTCGTATGCGTTTTGAACCGCAAGTTGTTTCTTATTCAATTGTGCATAATCTCGAGAAAGTGCATAGAAAATCGAAGCATCGTCATCATACTGCAATGCTTCTTGATATTCCAGTGCGGCGCGCGCATAATCTTCTTTTGTATCATAAACTGAACCAGCAATAAAATGTTGAACTGCTAAGTCTTTGTTTTTTATACGAGGTTTTTCTTGTTGCTCATCTGTTGTTTTTTGTGCAGGTGGTTGAGTAGTTTTGCAACCAACAATTATGAAAGAAAATGCAATGAAGCATCGGAAAAGAATTGTCATGAAAGTGTTTTGCTGTGTCATTGGGAACAAATATACTACTTTGAGCAGAGAAGGAAAAGATGAAAGAAAAATTCGTGCGAGATGCGATTGTTCATCCATTCACTGTGAAAACGTATCGTTGCTTTATTTACTTCCAAAAGTTTTAGTAAGAGAGTTTGCTCTTCGTAAGAATTTTTGTAACTTTGTGCCGTTTTTTAGAAGGTATACTATTCATTTTTCAATCCAATTAACTATATGTCAAAAGTTTGCGAAGTTTGTGAAAAACGTCCGATAACTGGCAATAACATTAGCCATGCTCATAATCGTACACGTCGCCGATGGGTTCCCAATTTGCAGAGTGTTCGAGTGAATGTCAACGGGAGCGCTGTTCGAATGCGTGTTTGTACTTCCTGTATAAAACTTGGCAGAATCCAAAAAGCCGCATAACAAATTCTCTTTTCTTCAATTTGGCTTTCGAGGAACGTTGAAAGCCTTTTTGTATTTTAAAAGAAATGAGCATCTCTTTCATAACTTATTACTACAGCGACTGAAATCATTTTGAGTTCAATGATATTCACGTTTGAATCGCTCCTTGTTTTTTTCACTCTTTTGTATTTCGCAGATATATTCTGGTTATGGTTGGGTTTAAGGAAATGTGTGCGCGCTTCTGAAAATAACGCTGTAGATTCACTTCCTTCGGTATCTATTGTTGTCGCGGCAAGAAACGAAGAATCAAATATACTCGCTTGTTTGCATTCGCTTTCGCAAATTATTTACCCACGAGATAAACTGGAAATTATTATTGTAGACGACCGTTCAACTGATTCTACACAAGAGATAATATCGGCGTTTATTAAGAACCATTCTGAGTTCAAAATAGTTAGAATTTGTAGCGAAGGGGATAAAATTCGCGGGAAAGCAAATGCGCTTGCTGTAGCACTCGATAGCGCGCAGGGTGATATTTTTATGTTCACGGATGCCGACTGTTGTGTTACGTCCGAATGGGTTCACGCAACAATCAATGAATTTCAAAACGATGTAGGAATCGTTGGAGGATATACTGTTTTGCGAGTACAATCTACATTCGAAGGAATACAATCGCTCGATTGGATTTTAAATTTTTCCGTTTCGGCAGCAATGGCGGGAAGAAATCTACCAATTACTGTAATAGGCAATAATTTTTCCATTCGGCGAAACGTGTACGAACTTGTTGGCGGCTTTCGTGGTATTCCTTTCAGTGTTACGGAAGATTACGCAATGGTACAAGCAGTTGTTCAGCGTACATCATATCGTGTAAAATTTTTTTTAAGCAAAAACACACTTGTAGAAAGTTATCCGTGCAAAACGTGGCATCAACTCTTTAGTCAAAAACAACGCTGGGCGGTAGGAGCGATGAATATGGTTCCTCATGGTGTTTTTGTTATCGGCATCGGTTATGTTACGCATTTTTTGATGTTGCTCGGGATAATGTTCGCATCACCGATGATTTTGCTATGTACGTTTGCGGTTAAATTACTTTCGGATATTTTTTTCTTATCGAAGCCGCTTTCCGAATTTCGAATTTTTTCCCGATTACAATATCTCTTTCCTTTCGAACTCTACTATATCGTTTATGGATTTCTCTTCCCGTTTCTTGCGGTGTTCACGAAAAACGTTATGTGGAAAGAACGCAAGTTTTGAATTAGCGTTATATTATTCCGAGAACCCCCATCATTCTTCCCGATAATGTTCCGTCGCGACGATACGAATGAAAGAATTCTTTTTGATGAATCGTGCATGCGTTTGAAATTTCAATGTGTTGGAACGGAACGCCGCATTGTAATAATTCATCGCGGGCAAATGATTGCATATCAAGAAGAAATTTATGTTCATTCCTTTTTGTAAGAAATTGTTCTGAAAAATTGGATGCAACATCAGATTCAATTTCATAGCAGCATTTTCCAGCAGATGGTCCGATATAGCAAAAAATATTTTTTTCGTCAATCGAATGTTCATTGAGCAAATGTACAATAGTTGTTCTGAGAATTTCATTCACGCACCCCCGCCATCCCGAATGTACGACAGCAACAATATTTTCTTTGCAGTCAAAGAGAAATATCGGCATACAATCTGCGACGGTAACGCAGAGAAATATATTTTTTTCTTGTGTGTACATCGCGTCAGTTTGTTCATAAATACCGGGTGTTGAAATCTTACGAACGTAATTGCTGTGAATTTGTTTTTGAATGGCAAGTTTTTCAAGCGGAATGTTCAATCGTTCGAAAAAGAGTTCGCGATTGCGTTGAACATTTGTTTCACTATCGCCAACGGAGAAACTTAAGTTCATTCCGTACGGTTCGGGACTTATTCCGTTTTGGCGAGTAGAAAAACCAAATCGAAGTTGGGGGAATTGGGAAAAAAGGCAGGAAGTATGAACGAATGTTCTTGAAAAATTTATATCAAACTCTTGTTGTTCCAAAGATACAATCCTGTCTGTTCATCCAATGTACGAGCGAATTCATTTTCATACCCCAAAGAATCGTCGCGCACTAATTCATCAATGAAAACTTCACAAGCAAAAAGTTTTGTTCCCGGAATCAAATGTCCAGAAAACGTCTTACCTTCAATGTCGGAAAGTACAATATGAGCATGCACAAATGGTTTTTCATCGCGAATGGAAATGTTTCCAAAGCAGGAAAGTATTTCCATCGGTTCGGTGAATGTCAGCGTGAGATATTTTTTTTCGGATTGAGAGTAAAACGCAACGGTAGCAAACGTTGTCGCTCCTAATGCGCTGATTCGACCGATGCGAATGTTTTCTTCGATAGCAATTGTAGTTAATCCATTGTATAAATCGCTTCCGTACGGAAGTGAACCGACAAATGTACGTTTGCAACAAAGTGACGTGCGGATCATCGGTTACAATTTGAATTATTTTTTAATGATATACCATATTCCGTCGTCTTCGTTTTGCTCAAGCGAAATTCGTTTTTCAATTTTTGTTCCGTCGCTACGCGTAATAATACATTTGACGTGTGCATCGCTTTGTCTTCTTGATTCATCGAGGATTTCTATTGTACCGCGGTTTTCTGTAAATGCGTTGATAGAAAATTCCAAACTTGCCCGGAAACCCGCGGGATGATGTTTAATCTCATCTTGTAATTGTGGCGAAAGTAGCTTGAATGCTTCATCGTCTTTTTTTTCAGCAACGAGTTTGAAAAAGCGTTCTACCGTTTCGCTTACTTCTGTTGTGGAATCGCATCCGACGAAATTGGCAATGAAGAAGGATGTGAATAAAAAAAATGAAAATCGTATTGTGAATAATTGCGTTAGCATACCACGCTCCGTTCAATTGTGAAGAATTAAATTTTTAACGTGGGTAAAAATACAAAAAAGAGGAGTGTTTGCAATACGCAAAGGAAAAAATATTTTTTATTAATAATTCATACAAAGGAAAGCGAATTAGTATATTCTCAAAATTTTTTTAGATATGATTGTAATGAAATTCGGTGGAACGTCTGTGCAAGACGCAGAAGCAATGCACAACGTTGCTTCAATTGTTAAAAACCATCTTGAACGGAATCCGTTTATCGTTATTTCTGCAATAGCCACAGGAACAAATCTTCTCGATGCTATCGGAAAGTCAGCATCTAAAGGAAATAAAGAAGAATCGTTGCAGCATCTTGCTGCGTTTATCGGAAAACACATACGAATTGCAGAAGAAGGAATTACCAATCCGAATCGTCTTGATGCTATTTTCTCAAAGATTTTTCTTGTTAGAAAAGAACTGGAGCGACTTGCAGAAGGTATTTTTTTACTGCGTGAACTATCTCCACGCTCCAGCGATGCGCTTGCTCAATACGGAGAATTTCTTTCTTCGCTGTGTGTCAGCGAAATTTTTACTGAAAGCGGTATATCGAATGAATGGCTTGATGCTCGTACATTTATGATTACGGATGATAATTTTACTGCTGCTTCTCCGCGTACTGAAATTGTTGAACAAAAATTGCGGGAATTGTATTCCAGAAAAAATAACGACACGATTTTCGTTACACAAGGATTTATCGGCGCGACGGAAAGCAGAATTTCTACGACGATGGGGAGAGAAAGTTCGGATTTTACTGCTTCAATTATTGGCGCAGCGCTTAACGCGGAAGAAATACAGATTTGGACAGATGTAGATGGAATTTATACTGCAGATCCGCGTATCGTATCAACGTCAAGAAGAATTCCTCAATTATCGTACACAGAAGCGTTGGAATTATGCGATAGAGGTGCAAAAGTGCTTCATCCCAAAACAATGGTTCCGGCAATGAACAAAAATATTCCGGTAAGAATACGAAATTCAAAAAACGTTATAGTCGAAGGTTCCATTGTATCAATGTATGAAAGTACTTATAACGAACCTGTTGCGCTTTCAATGATGAAACATATTTCGCTCGTGTTTCTTACTCCAACGAAGAAATTGCGTTATGTAGTGATTTCTGAAATGCTCAATGAAATACTAACGAAAAATAAAACAATACCGTTGGTTCATAACTCCACAGAACGAAGTGTAGCGTTTGTGTTTGATAACAATGCTCCACTGGATTCACTGCTCGAAGATTTTTCCGATGTCGGAATTGTTAAGTGTTTGAAGGAAAAATCTCTTATTTCACTTGTAGGAAATCGCATCGGAGAGCATACATCCACATTTATGAAATTTCTGCAAGTACTTTTGTCCCGAAGAATGTATTATTGTATCAGTAATCCGTCGGGTTTAAGTATTGCCTCAGTTGTAGATGATGAAATTGCAGAAACGTCATTCAGAGAATTGCACAAAATATTTTTTGAATAAGAAAGAAAGTCCATAATGGTTCAAACAAAAAAACCCGATTCATCATCGGGTTTTTTACTTTTATTCTTCTTCGCCGGTTTCCTTTGCTTCAAACTCTACCCAATCCATTGTTAAGTAATGGTTTTCTCCAATGTATTTCAGTATCAAGAGAAATTTATCGGGAGCAACATAACCGGGAACTGCCGTAATGACTTCTCCATTCGGAAGGAAGAAAATCGTAGAAGGGTAACCATCTACTCCGAGTTCTTGTGCAAGCATTGTTTCGGTCAAAGATAGTTCGTTGTATGCAACTTCGTTATTTGATTCGGCATTGAGTTTAACGAGCACAAAAAATTTATTAAGCAGTGCTTTCACTTCGTTTTGCGCATATATATCTTTGTCCATTCGTTTGCACCACGCGCACCAATCGGTGTACACATCCATCAGAATTTTTTTATTTTCTTTTGTTGCCGTTTCCAATCCATCATTGAAAGGATACCAACGCGTGTCTTGTGAAAATGTAATAGCAGAACTGAATATGAATAAGAAAAATAGTTGAAAAAACATTTTATAAAAATTCCTTTCTTGTTTGAAAAAAAATCGGAGCAAATATATTATTCAAAACCGTAACTCACGGTGATAACGTGTCCCGGTTCAAAAGAAAAATTTGATGGCGAAAAAGCGTAGTCGAAAATAATGTTTTTATAATTGATGCCAAAACCTGCCGTGTAATTTTTTCTGCCTTCATATCCCGTAAGATATCCTCCGCGTAATGAAAAATAGTTGTTGAACGTTACTTCGAATCCGGAATGGAAATGCAACTGCTGTTCAGAAAAAACTTCCTGCACATCCGATGTAATTGCAAGGACGGAATGCAATTCCGAAACTGGTATTATGTATGTCACTCCTATGCGCATTGATGTAGGGAGTTTTGTTTCTTTGGAACGTAACTTCGACATAGCACCGAAGTTATTGAGAGAAGCGCCAAACATCACGTGATCATTCAGTGTTTTTTTTGCTCCGATATCGAATGCAAAACCGCTTGCGTCATCAACAAAAAATTTTTCATATAACAATTTTCCGCCAATTCCAACAGAAAAATCTTTTGCGAACGCATACGCTGAAGTAATTCCTGCTGAAAAATAATGAACATTGAATACTCCTTCTGCTTCTCCGGGACGCACTCGTATTTCGAAGTCGGGAATAGTTGTTGAATTCAGCAATAACGCAAACGTAAAATCATTTACGGAAGTATTGGCACCGAAGAAATCAATGTTCGTTCCTTCCAACCAATTTCTGTGAGTGATTTGTAGCGATGCAATCGGAGAGAGGAGCGCGGGATTGACGAATGAAGAAGCAACAGATGTTCCGTTTGCTACGGATGCTTCTCCCATTGCGATTGCGCGAGCGTCAACACCAAGTTTCAAAAATTGTAGACCCGTATTTCCTACTTGTGCAGATGCAACAAATGGAACACCAAGAAAAAAGAAAACAACGAAAAAAAATTTCACAGATTACAAAGAATAACTGAAAGCGATACTATGCGCTCCTGATGGAGCAAATGGCTCAAAAATATACGCATAATGAATTTTGATATACAAGTTTGAAATTGAAGGACGTACTGTAAAACCGAATGATGGTTTCATTCCGGAAAATTCGTTGTTGATATCAATTCTATCGGCACCGCCGCGTACAGTAAATTGTTCGTGAAGATTGATTTCAACGCCGCCGCGTAAGAACGAAGTTTTTCGATTGGAAGTTTCATACTCTGCTGAAATATTTCCATCCTGTTCAGGAAGTAGATATGAAAAGGCGAATTTTGTTAGCGTTGGAAATTTATCAATCGTTTCTCTTCCGTTCTCATTATATAATGCTTTTGAATTCCATCGGTATTTTGAATTCAAATCCTGGAGAACGATAGCGAATGCATACTGTTCTTTTGGTCTCAACAAAATTCCTGCGTCGAAGCCAACGGTTGTAGAAGTGAACTCTTTATAAAGTTTTGCATAATAAATTTTTGTCGTTAATCCGATGGAGACATATTTTGATATTTTATTCGCAAACGAAAGATAAAACTGATTCTCATTTGTTGAATATGTTTCCGTGTGTGCGCCGTCTGCATCACGTCCATCAATATTTCCGACTTGTTGATTTATGAGCCCCAATGAAAATCCAGCAGTTGGATGTACGCTTTGTGTATAACTGAGAAAATTGAGTTGCCTATCGAGTGAGAGAAAGGAATACGATACACAGGCATTTTTATTTGCAGAAAAGGGAGACAGCGCAGGATTGTAATACGTAGATATTTCGCCTGAAGTTAAAGCCGAGATTGCATTTCCCATTCCCATTCCGCGCGAAGAAAATCCCATACGCGCAAACGCGCCTGCAGTACCCCCGAGTTGGGAAAAAGAATGTTGAACGATAAAGAACGTACAATGAAGAATGAGAAAGAAGATGAGTAAATAGTTTTTCTTCAAACGCGTAGATATGACGAATGGAAACCCTTGTTGATAAATATATACGTTCATTGAATCACCAAAACCTTTCCCCATATTGGTTCACTACCGCCAATAAGGACGCGGTAAAAGTAGACTCCGTTTGCGACAATACGTTTGTTATCGTCTTCTCCGTTCCATATTTCGTCGAATTCATTTCCCGGAGTTCGTATTGCATTGCGAATGAGTGTACGCACGCGATTCATTCCGTAGTCAAAAATTTCTATTGTTACTTCTCCGTTGTTATTCACAGTAGAAAAATGAATACGTGTTATTTCCATTTGCGGAGAAAACGGATTAGGATAAGAATACGTTGAATTTTTTGTGCCGAGTTTTTCAAACGTTCGTAAAATTTCCCACGTTTGTCCAAACAGATGAAATTCGTTGTCAATGGACTTTACCAAGCCGTCGCCGGTGCCGCAATACAACGTATCGCTAACAACATCAACGGAAAAAAATGCGCGTGATGCGATAATGTTTCCGACGTTATCTCGTATATCGGAAGTTCGCGCAAATGTTGTTCCTCCATTGCTCGTGCGAAATAAACCATCGTCGGTCGCAATGTATGCAACGGAATCTTGAAATGCAAAATCGTACGCTTTGATTCCGTGCAAAAGATTTTTCCACGTTGTTCCATCATCTTCTGTATAACTTACGCCGTACTCTTCGTCGAAATCTTCTGCGCGCCAATTGGTACACCAAATTCGTTCAACAGTATCTGTTGATGTAAAATAACATTGTCTATCAATTGCAATCACCCAATTTCCTAAAATCGGCGCGGCTTGGTTTTGATGAGAATATTTTGTCCAACTTGGAAAAGAATCGTTTGCATTCATTGTTTTGTTTATTCCTCCTGCTGTTCCGCACCACACCACGGAATCATTTACGGCAAACACGGAAAATGCTTTGATGTTATTATACGGTCGCGGGTCATAATAAAAATTGTACGAAGAATCGGGAGAAAGTTTATTCAAAAAATCGGGAGGAAGAAGTATGCGTTCCCATTTTGTCAAGTCGTAATTTTTCATTCGGCGTAAACCGCTTGCCCAACTGGAAATCCAAACTGTTCCGTTGGGTGAAATAGAAACATCGTAAGTTACGTTTTGTTCGGGGACAACAACGGGAAGAATTTCAAGAACATTATTTCCATACCGAATAGTATCTTCGTATCGTCCGTCGAGTGTCTGTGGCTTATGTTTCCACGTTGCTCCATTATCTATTGAAAAAGCGTATCCTGCGCCTGTTTGCACTTCTCCGTCTTGAAATTCTTTCGAATATCCCATCGAAGACCAAATCGTATCGCCAAGAATTGCGAGCGAAAAAATTCCATCTTTGACAAATGCGCCGTTTGAGCGATAACGGGTGAATGTTCTTGCTCCATCAGTACTTGATGCTATTCCTTTTGATGTTCCAAACCAAAGAATATACTCTCCGTTGAAATCGCGATGGCGAATTTGAAATACTCCGTTGCTTGGAGGTTGCGAATACAATGGATACGGACTATTACGTAACTGAAATTGTTTCGCAAAAAATTTCTGCGAGAAAGAAAATAGTGGAAGAAAAAATATTACAACAAAAAAATAAATGAATGGTGTTTTCATTTAGTTATGAATCGAAATAAATTTTGAAGCGGAATCCATTGCATTAGATTTATCTTTTGCATAAAAACGAAATTCTTTGTAACCGGGCGTATTGCTACTATCAATAAAAAGCATCCGAGAAAATATTCCGTCGCCAGCAAGTTGGTCGCCGTGTTCCGAAGTTAAACCGTCGTCGAAAAGCGGAATGTTTGTAGGATTGGATGATGCAAGATTCTTGAAAAACACATTCGCAATATCACCGATACCATCGGAATCGGAAACTGTTGCAGTGAACAAAATAAATTGTATTCCCGAAGCCGGAATTTGAATAGAATCGGGGGTGATGACTGTATCAATGTTCGGTGCGCTATTTCTTCGCGTTACAAGAAACGAGCGTTGCAATGCATTACTTATCCAATGAGCGTTATCTTCGGCAGTGAATTGAAATCGGTACAATCCTGGTTCCGTTCTCTGAACGATAAAAACTATAGTATCGGAAAATGTAGCGTAAGTACTTGTAACCGATGTTCGTTTCAACCGTCCCGATTGCACGTATTCGCTCGAATTCGGTTTAAAAATTTTATAATGAAGAAACGAAATGGAATTGCCGCCATCAGTATCGTGCGCCGTAGATGTTGCGAAAAGTGAGAGAAGAAATTTTTTTCCCGAATCCAACGGAACAGCAGATTGCGAATCGTCATCAACATTGAGTGAATCTTTGTCTAATTTTGCAAACGAAAGAAATGGCGGTGTTGAATTATCGTCAATAATTCCTGGCGGAGTTTTATTGCATCCTACAAAGAGAAAGACACCAATTCCCAGAGACGCTATTTTCTTGAAGAGAGAGGAACGTAGAATGCGCAGCAAGTTTTTCATTAAACTCCGAAATTCAATAACGGAACAGGGATAAAAATAGCGATGAAAAAAACAAGCGTAGTCCATCCGAGGAGTTTTCTCGAATTGTCAAGAGGTTCTTCAATTGCAACCGGAGGATGGTCCGGTTTTATGATGAAGAATAAAATAGCAACCCAAAGTAACCATCCCATCGTGTCTGTACCAAAAGAAAAGAACGGAAGAAAACCGCTAAGCGAAATAAGCACTAAAACAATGAGAAAACCGCGCGCAATAATTCCCTGTTTTTTTCCAAGTAATGCGTATAAAATATGACCGCCGTCCAATTGACCTACGGGGATTAAGTTCAACGCAGTTACAAAAAATCCGAACCACGCAGCGCAAAGATACGGATAGTGATACATTTCATTCATCGGAGGAAAATATTGTTGCAAAGAGATAACGTTTGAAACAGCATAAAAAAACAACGAAGAACCAAATGTGAGTCCTCCTTCGGGTAAGGACTTTCCGACGTAATCAGGATGAATTTCATAGATAAATTCTTTTCCCGGCATCGTTGCAATTCCATAAAAAAGAATTACAAATGCAACAGCAAGTCCAGCGAGCGGTCCAGCAATGCCGATATCAAACAATGCATTTCTTGATTGAATTTCTGAACGAATGCGAATCACTGCTCCCATAGTTCCGAAAGGATTTATGAACATTGGAGGAACGGGAATATAAAACGGTAATGTTGTTTGCACATTATGAAATCGCGCAGCAAAAAAATGACCAAATTCATGCGCAGTAAGAAATAAAAGTACGGAAATGGAAAACGGAAGCCCTAACCAAAAATTGTTTAAATCAAACGGATTTTTGTTTATCCATTGAACTCCCGCTAGCGTTGTTGTGAAAAAGGTTGCAACAAACAGAAGGAGATGAAACAAAATTTTTCGAAGTGGGAACGTCGAATACATATCCTGTTTCGTTTGAAGAGAATAGGAGGTTTGTTCACCTTCGTATTGAATTGAATGTGTTGCGTTCAACGGGAAATAGTGATAGTTTATGGCTGAAAAAACACAAATTGAAAAAAGGCACACAACGAAACTCGTTGAACCGAGCGGAGTTCATCGCGATGTACCCTTTTAAAAAAATTTATTTCTTTTTGCGAAGAATGGGAAGCCGCCGAAAAGGATTGCCGAGAACAGATGTGTTCTTGTTCTTGAATTGCTGATGCGAAACGATTCTTGCAGGAATTTTATTGATAAATTCTTGCACCAATTCTTTGGAAGCCGGAGGACTTGTACGAAAAAGAATTTTTTGTATTAATGTATTTGTTAATTCCAATTTGTGTTTCATAAAAAAACGATGAGTTGTTCTTTGAAATTATATTAGTCGGTTAATCAAAAAAGCGAGGTTTATATAAAAAATTTTTGTGAGATAGACAAGAAAAATGGTCGAGTTTCTTAAAACGAACAAACCCTCTGTTCGACAGAACGAGGGTTTGCTCTGTGGAACAGAATTACAAATTCAATTTTCCAATATTCGCTTTTACTTCATTTGCGGATTTTTGTAATGCGGTTTTTTCTGCATCACTTAACGGAACTTCAACAATTTTTTCCACGCCGTTTTTACCGAGTATCACGGGAAGTCCGGTAAACGTATCATTCAAACCATATTCTCCATTGCAAAAAACAGAACATGGGAGAAGTCGTTTTTTATCTTTTACGATTGCTTCCACCATCTGCACTGCAGCGGAAGAAGGTGCATAGTATGCGCTTCCCGTTTTCAGAAAATTGACAATTTCTATTCCGCCGTTTGCTGTGCGTTTTACTAATTTGTCAATCGTTTCCTGATTGCAAAAATGCGTAAGAGGAATTCCGCTGATAGTTGTATAACTCACTAACGGAACCATCGAATCTCCGTGACCACCAAGTACTAATGCCTGAATATCTTCAACGGAAACGCCAACTTCCATTGCGATAAACGAACGATAGCGTGCAGTGTCCAAAATTCCCGCCATTCCGATAACGCGATGTCGTTCAAATCCGCTGACTTTCATTGCAACGTACGTCATTACGTCTAATGGATTGGAGATGACAATAATAATCGCTTTCGGTGATTTTGCAACAACTTGTTCAGTTACATTTTTGACAATGCCAGCGTTTGTATTTTGTAAATCATCTCTGCTCATTCCCGGTTTTCGCGGAATACCAGCAGTAACAACGACAATAGACGAATTCGCTGTTTCATCATATCCGTTTGCCCCGCGCACCATTGAATCGAATCCTTCAATCGGCGCGGATTCATACATATCAAGACCTTTACCTTGAGGCACTCCTTCTATAATATCCACGAGAACAACTTCATTCGCAAGTTCTTTTTCTGCAATTCGCTGCGCTGCTGTTGCTCCAACGTTTCCTGCTCCTACTACTGTTATCTTCATAAAAAGTTTCTTTCTAAGAATTTATAGTGAAAAAAAATCCCGCAATGTATTTTTTACTTTGCGGGAGAGAAATCTGTTTTTGTTATGCGGGAAGAACACTAACGGATTTTCTTGTTTTTCCCACTCGGGCGAACTGAATTTTTCCAGAGATGAGCGCAAACAATGTGTCATCGTTTCCTCTACCAACGTTTTTTCCCGGATGAAATTTAGTTCCGCGTTGACGAACGATAATACTTCCGGCGGTTACGTTTTCTCCGCCGAACTTTTTTACGCCGAGGCGTTGTGCATTGCTATCGCGACCGTTTTGTGAACTTCCGCCGCCTTTTTTGTGAGCCATTGATAGTGTTCCTTATGAAATTGAATTGATTTGTAAATACGTTAATTGTTGACGATGTCCTCGTTTTACGCGGTAACCTTTGCGGCGTTTTTTCTTGAACACTATTAATTTTTCATCTTTTACGTGGTCAAGAATTGTCGCTTCAACCGATGCATTCGAAATGACGGGGGTTCCGATTTTTATAGTGGTCCCGTCGTTTTTGAGCAATACTTGGTTAAACGTCAATGTTGTGCCTTTTTCGTTTGTTAAAAGAGGAACATAAATTTTATCGCTGGGACTTACTTTATATTGATGCCCTGCTATTTCTACTACTGCGAACATATTGTTGTTGGTATTTTTTAAAATTGGGAGAAAAAAATACAAATAATTTCGTCTGAAATCAAGAGTGCCAGCGAAATTATGTCAAAGAATAGTAAATAAAAATTTTTGTTAAAGACAAAAAAGTTTTCTTTTTTCTTGCGTAATTCATTTTTTTTTTTATACGTTTTCACCCGAATTCAGTCTTCAAAGTTTATTTATTACTCGACTGCAATGTAAATATCTTTAACATTTAGGTGATATAATGGTTCATGATTTCCGGACAAAATCTTCTTTCAAGGACAGGTAATTTCTCCAACATAACGGTAATGAAAATTTATAATCTGTATGAAAATATTATATATGTTGGGACTTTAGCGGGATTTAATTATTCGACAAATGGAGGCGCAACTTTCCAACAATACAATATTCAGACAAGTCCCATTGGATTAAATGTAGCATCAATATGCGCGACACGTCATCATGTTTTTGCGTTACACAAGGAAGATGAAAACGTAGTCGTGAGTTATAAAAATACAATGAATAACTATTGGGAACGCATTTGGAGCGGAAAAATGGATGCAACAAAAATTGTGTTGGATAATAATACTCTAGATCCTCCCTCAGTTTATATCGTCGGTAGTAGGCGAACATTTATCAATCCAAGCAGAACAAACGTACAATTCTATGTTCATGCAATATCCCAATGATGAACGAACGCAAATCGCAGAGCAAATATTACGACTAATAACTGGAACCGAAACGTATGGCGGAACAGGGAAAAA
>VGWC01000006.1 GCA_016873775.1 Ignavibacteria bacterium
TTTTTCTTCTGCAATTTTTGTCAGCGCAGTTCCGAATAACAATGAGAATACAATGAGCGGAATCATTTCCATATTAACGATTGATTTTATAATGTTGCGCGGAACAAACATATCGAGAATTTGATTAACGATACCGAGTGTTCCCGATGCAACAGCAGTTCCGGTTTTTGCGCCGATTTCTTTTGTTTGCGATGCGTAAGAATTCATCAATGTTTCGCGGGCGGTTTGATCAAATCCTGCGCCGGGTTTTACTAATTCGAGCAACGTGATTCCGACAAACGCCGCGAAGGCAGACGTTATCAGAAAAAACAACAACGTTCGTCCGCCAATTTTTCCCAGTTTAGAAATATCGCCAAGTCCTGCAACGCCCGAAGTAAGCGATGCAAAAACGAGTGGAACAACAACGATAAAAAGCAAGCGAAGAAAGATTTGTCCGATGGGATGAGCAATCGAATCAATGAGCGTGTTTAATACTTGTTGCGCATTCGGATTTCCCGCGGCGGAAATATTTACAAGAGTGCCGACCAATGCTCCGAACGCAAGAGCGATGATGATGAGAGTGTGCGAAGAAAATTTTTTCATTTATGTTAGTGAAAAAGAATTGAAATACTCGTAAAAAAATCGCGTAGAAACTACAAATAATTTTTTTCTACTTCAAGCGAAATTGAAAAAGTTTAAATGAAAACTCTGTTTGTAAATGCTTCATTTTTCAATAGATTTACCGCACAATTTTTTTACTAATGCTCGAACTTTATCTTCCAATATTTATACTCTTCTTTTTCGCTGCTGCGTTTGGAATAATAATGTCCAACGTGAACAATTGGTTTGGTCCAAATCAGCCGACAGAAATTAAACTTACCACGTATGAAAGCGGAATGAAACCTATTCGCACTGCGCGAGAACGAGTTTCCGTAAAATATTATATGGTTGCAATGTTGTTCATCGTATTTGATATTGAAGTGGTGTTTCTTTATCCGTGGGCTGTGAATTTCAAATCGCTTGGAATGTTTGGCTTCGTTGAAATGTTCGTGTTCATTACAATTTTATTCATCGGCTATATTTACATTTTTAAAAAAGGAGCATTAAGATGGGATTAGAAATTGCAAAAGAAAGTTTTTTCACAACAACTATTGATGCAATGGTGAATTGGTCGCGGAAAAATTCTCTTTGGCCAATGCCGATGGGAATTTCATGCTGCGCAATTGAAATGATGGCGATGGCAAGTCCACGATTTGATGTTTCTCGTTTCGGAACGGAAGTGTTTCGTTTTTCTCCGCGTCAATCCGATTTGATGATTGTTGCTGGAACGGTAACGTATAAAATGGCGCATGTCGTGAGAAAAATTTATGACCAAATGCCCGAACCGAAGTGGGTAATTGCAATGGGCGCATGTTCTTCTTCCGGTGGAATGTATCGTTCGTATTCCGTTGTGCAAGGGATTGACCAATTTATTCCTGTTGATGTTTTTGTTGCCGGTTGTCCTCCTCGTCCCGATAATGTTTTGAATGCGTTGATTCATATTCAGAAAAAAGTTCAACTTGGAAAATCAGCGGGAGAGCGAGAAAAGATTTTTATTGGTGAGTAAAGTATATCTTCAATGAACAACATCCGCGAACTTCTTTTGAAAAAACTCAACGAACAATTTTCATCTGCGATTGAATCACTTAATAATTTTCGTGATGAAACAACAATAATTATCAAGAAAGAATACCTGATTTCCGTTTGTACATTTCTACGCGATGATACTGAACTTGCTTTTGATTCTCTGCGCGACGTTACTGCTGTAGATTATTCCGGATTTTTACAAAATCAACCACCGCACGACCACGATATTTCTGTTCCGGAAAAAATTCAACAGCAACTCGACACACGATTTCAAATCGTGTATAATGTGTATTCGATGAAAAATAATTTTCGAATTCGTTTGAAAGTAAAATTGAACGAAGATGAAAAAATTGCAACTGTTTCAACTGTTTGGAAATCTGCAAACTGGTACGAACGCGAAGTGTACGATATGTTCGGAATTACATTTGACGGACATCCCGATATGCGAAGAATGTATTTGCCTGAAGAATTTCAATTTCATCCGCTCAGAAAAGAATTTCCATTGATGGGAATTCCCGGTTCGCTTCCACTTCCAAAACACTAATGAGAAAAGTTCATTTCACAGAACCTTCTGAGCGCATCATTCAAGCCCTCAATGACCAAGACACAAGTTTTACAATTGATGACCCGCTTGAACATACGATGGTCCTCAATATGGGACCACAACACCCTGCAACACATGGCGTTTTGCGTTTGCTTGTTCGACTCGATGGAGAAACAGTTATTTCTTGCATTCCTGATTTAGGGTATCTTCATCGCGGGTATGAAAAATTGGGAGAGAATTGTTCTTATCACGAATTCATTACGCACACGGACCGACTCGATTATCTTTCTCCGCTTGCTAATAATGTAGCATACACACTTGCAGTAGAAAAATTAGCGAGGATAGAAGTTACAAAGCGCGTTCAATTCATTCGTGTTATTTGTGCAGAAATGGCGCGTCTTGCTTCGCATTTTGTTTTTCTCGGAACGATGTGTATGGATGTTGGCGCACTGACAATTTTGTTGTGGAGTTTTCGCGAAAGAGAAAAACTGCAAGACATAATGGATGTACTCACAGGAGTTCGTTTCACCAATAGTTTCGCCCGTATTGGCGGTGTTGCAAACGATATGAGCGACGAAGTGAAAAAAATGATTTCTGATTACGTTGAACAATTTCCAGAAAAAATTTATGAATGTGAAAAATTAGTTTTATCGAATAGAATTTTTATAGACCGTTGCGAAGGAGTTGGTTATATTTCTAAAGAAGATGCCATTTCTATGGGTGCAACGGGACCGATTTTACGCGGCAGTGGAATTGCGCATGACTTACGCCGCGACCATCCATATTTAGTGTACAACGAACTTGATTTCGATATTCCCGCTTTCAATGAAGGCGATGTGCTTGCGCGGTTTTATGTTCGCTTGAATGAAATGAAAGAGAGCATAAAAATTTTGAGGCAATGTTTGGAAAAAATTCCGCAAGGAAATGTGAAACCACCCGCGCCGAAAAAAGTTCTTCCTGATAAAGAAAAAATTTATTCGAAAATGGAAGAACTCATAAACGATTTTATGCTCATCAATTTCGGAATCAATCCGCCAATCGGAGAAGTGTACAATGCAATTGAAGGTTCAAAAGGCGAACTTGGATTTTATATAGTGAGTGATGGCGATGGAACTCCGTGGCGTTTGAAAATTCGCTCACCATCATTTTGTAATTTACAAGTTATGCCGCAAATGATAAAAGGAAATATGATTTCTGATATTGTTGCAATCATCGGCAGTGTTGACCCGGTGATGGGAGAAGCGGATAAATAAATGAGAGATTTTATGCAAAGCGTTTGGAAAGCCAATTCATAATTACATATATGCTTTCACAGGAAAACTTACAACAATTTGAACGACTTCAAAAATTTTATCCAACAAAAAAAGCGCTGACCCTTCCCGTGTTGTGGATGATTCAAGAACAAGAAGGATGGATCTCCGTAGAAGCAATGATGTATGTTTCTTCATTGTTAGAAATTCCCGTTGGCGATGTGTACGGCGTTGTTACGTTTTATACAATGTACAACCAACAACAGAGAGGGAAATATCATTTGCAGATTTGCACGAATATCTCTTGCCAATTGCGCGGTGCAGATAAACTTGTTGAACACGCTTGCAAAACCTTGAACGTGCAAACAGAAGAAAATACGAAAGACGGAAGATTTACCATTTCAAAAGTCGAATGTCTCGGAAGTTGCGGCACTGCACCAATGATGCAAATGAATAATGATTTTGTTGAAAATTTATCTGTTGAACAATTAGATATACTTTTGAACGAATTGAAATAATACCTCACGCAAAGAAGCAAAGATGCAAAGAAAATTTTTTTCAGCGACTTCGCGTCTTTGCGTGAGAAAAAAAATATGCAATTAGATTTTACAGAAAAACTTATTCTTCCAAACATTTCGAATCTTCACCAACTTTCTGTGTATGAAGAAAACGGCGGCTATCAAGCAATTCGGAAAGCATTTACAATGCAACCCGATGCTGTTACGAATGAAGTGAAACAATCCAATCTGCGCGGAAGGGGAGGAGCGTGTTTTCCCACCGGTTTGAAATGGACATTTATGCCGAAGTCCACTACAGCGGACAAGCAAACCGAAAAACCAAAATATCTTTGTTGCAACGCTGATGAAAGTGAACCGGGAACATTTAAAGACAGACAAATTATTGAGTTCAATCCGCATTTACTCATCGAAGGAATTTTATGCGCAGCGTATGCAATGGGAATAAAATCAACATACATTTATATTCGCGGAGAATATTACAAGTGGTATAAAATTTTACAAAACGCAGTTGAAGAAGCGTACGCGAAAAACTATATCGGTGAAAAAATTTTTGGAACAGAATTTTCAACTGACATCGTTGTTCACCGTGGAGCCGGAGCATACATTTGCGGAGAAGAATCTGCGTTGATGAATTCTGTAGAAGGAAAGCGTGGTTATCCGAGAGTGAAACCGCCATTTCCCGCAGCGTTTGGTTTGTGGGGATGTCCAACGACTATTAACAATGTTGAAACACTTTGCAACGTTCCACATATAATTAATCGTGGTTGGGAATGGTTTTCAAAAATTGGTTCACCAAAACATCCTGGAACAATTTTACTCGGTGTTAGTGGACATGTGAATAAACCCGGTGTATATGAATTTCCCACGGGAATTTTACTTTCCGATTTGATTTACGAAGTCTGCGGTGGTATTCCTGGAAATAAAAAAATCAAAGCAGTTATTCCTGGCGGTTCTTCGACAATGTGGATTCGCGGTGAAGAAATTGATGGTGTTCGAATGGATGCAGAATCATTGAAAACAGTTGGAACATCAATCGGGACGGGCGGTGTGATCGTGATGGATGAAGATACAGATGTTATCAAAGTTCTCTCGCGCATTGCTCATTTTTATCATCACGAAAGTTGCGGACAGTGTACACCATGTCGCGAAGGAACTGGGTGGATGGAAAAAATTCTTCACAATTTTGAAAGTAGTGAAGCAACACTTGAAGATATTGATTTACTTCTCGATGTTGCAAACAACATTGAAGGAAACACGATATGTGCTTTGGGAGATGCAGCAGCGTGGCCCGTGCAAAGTGTGATTAAAAAATTTCGCGGAGAGTTCGAACGACGTGTAAGAAAATCTCCAAAAGTTTCATCGTCTATAAAACCTCCACATCTGGTTTTTGCGCACGCAACTCCATAACTATTTCATTTCATTGAACACAGTAATTCTGTGACTTCTATACAATCCAGAGAAAAAATGAAATCTCCAAAAAAATTTACAAAATCTCAGTTGCGCAGTGGAATCATTTTTTTTGAACAGGATGAAAATCTTCAAAAAAAAATTTTCGAGTTAGAACTTGCCGTACCACTGAGACATTCTGCATCATTCGAGACAACAACGAAATTTCTTAACAATTTTCCCGAAGATATACTTTTAGCAAATGTCTTTTTGTTTCCCAATGACGGATTTGAATTGTCGCGTAAATTTCACAGCGAAGATTCATCGCGTTGTATCATTTTATATTCTTCCCTAAAAGTTTCTGAGGAAGAACACCGCCGTGCGTATCAATGCGGTGCATTTCAAATTGTAAGCGTCAATGACGGTTTTGCCGAATTATATCAGGCGATTCAGGAAGCACAATTATTGCTGCAAAAATATTCTCAATATTCGAATACGAAAAACGCAACTTCGCATTCGATGCTCATGTATTCAACGAAGAAAGAGCAAAATCTTTTAAGAGAAATCGAGCAACTTCGCGCAAGTGAAATCCGTTACAAGAATTATTTTGAGAATGCAAGTTTTCCGATTTTTGTTCTTGATCCGAAAAAAGATATTGTGTTGGAAATGAATGAACAAGCGGAACAGTTTCTTGGTTATTCTCGAGGCGAATTGAAACAAATGGGAAAACTTCCGTTCGTTTCTCCATCAACGCGTCTTCGAGACATTGTAAATTGGGGAATTCAACTAACAAATACTGCTACAATGCGCACAAAAAACGGAGAGTTCGTTGATGTTGAATTAACAGCAGGGTTGATTGACCAATCGTTGAACAACAACGTCAATTCTTCATTTCTGATATTATATGTCAAAGACGTTACGGAACAAAAAAGATTGCGTGAACAATTAGTGCAAGTGGAAAAAATGAGTTTGCTTGGAAGATTATCTGCGGGCATCGCTCACGAAATCCGCAATCCTTTGACAGCAGTAAAAATAAATTTGCAAGAGTTTGATTTACAAATTACTGAAGACCATCCGCTTCGCGATTCCCTTGCGTTAGCGTTAGAAGGCGTAAAACAAATTGAACAAATAATAGAAAACACGCTTGAGTTTGCACGCCCCACAAAACCGGAGCATGAAAAAGCAAACATCAATGAAGTATTAGAAAAGTCACTTTCATTTGCAAAAATTGCGTTACAAAAAAAACGAATTCAACTTCGTTTCAACTTTGCAACTTCGTTACCGTTTGTTCACATTGATACGCAACAAATTCAGCAAGTATTTTTAAACTTGTTAACCAATTCGATTGAAGCGTCAGAAAGCGGCGGTATCATTGAAGTACGTACATTTCTTGAAAAAAATTTTACTCCTTTCGTCATCTCAGCATATACAATAATCACCGAAAGCGAAAACTATCTTGCGCCCGAAGAAAACGATTATGCTGTTGTTGAATTTAAGGACTACGGTTCCGGAATTCCTAAAGAACATCTTGAGCACGTGTTCGAACCTTTTTTTACAACAAAGGCAAAGGGAACAGGATTAGGTCTTGCAATTAGTAAACAAATATTGGAGTTGCACAATGCCTTCGTTGCGATTTCAACAAATGAGGCCGGTACATCTTTCTTATGCTATTTCCCGATTTTAAAAAATGGAGAAACGAAAACTAAAAATTCTCGTCGCCGATGATGAAGTCCTTTTGACGAATTCGCTCAAAAGTATACTTTCCAGAATGGGATACGAAGTGCGTGTTTGTTACCATGGAGGAGAAGTATATGCGCTTGTCAAAGAATTTCAACCAGATGCAGTTTTGTTGGATATATTTTTGGGCGATGTCAACGGTATAGAATTGATGAAACGTCTGCGGGAAGAATTTGCAGAAATTCCTGTCGTGATGATAACGGCAAATTCCGATGTTTCGATGGCGGTTCGCGCAATGAAAGAAGGGGCAATGGATTATGTTGTCAAACCGTTTGATTTGGATATTCTCAACATTATCATTCAAAAAGCAGTTGAAAATGCAGCGTTGCGTACTTCCTATCGTCCTCAATCCCTTGGGAAAAAATCGTTATTTCTTCCTACCATCATTGCTGAAAGCGAAGAAATGAAATTGATTATGAACTTGGCTCGTCAGTTTGCATACAGTAATTCAACCACAGTGCTTATCCAAGGAGAAAGCGGAACTGGAAAAGAACTTGTGGCGCGTGCAATTCATCAGTTAAGTAATCGAACAAACGGTCCATTTATTTCACTTAATTGCGGTGCAATTCCACGTGACCTTGCAGAGAGCGAATTTTTTGGATATGAAAAAGGTGCCTTCACCGGAGCAACGGAAAAATTGAAACAAGGAAAATTTGAACTTGCGCATTATGGAACATTGTTACTTGATGAAGTTGGAGAATTAAGTTTAGATATGCAAGTAAAATTATTACGCATCTTGGAAGAAAAACGATTTTACCGATTGGGTGGAACGAAAGAAATCGAAGTAGATGTGAGAGTACTTGCTTCTTCCAATAGAGATTTAATTCAGGAAGTTGCCGCACATCGGTTTCGTGAAGATTTGTTCTATCGTTTGAATGTTGCAACAATCACGATACCTCCACTACGGGAGAGAAAAAGAGATATAATTCCGATGGCAGAAACGTTCTTAAAAGAATTTTCACAAAAATTCAACAAAGCCGAATTCATATTGTCCGCGGAATCGAAAATATTTTTAGAGAATTATCTTTGGCGCGGTAACGTACGAGAATTGAGAAATGCACTCGAAAGAATCGTGCTCCTTCACTCGCCGTGCGAAATTACCGTATCACAATTTTCTTTCCTCAAAACTCCTGATAACGGATTCAGTACAATGAAGAATTTTTATTATAATGCTCTTCCGATTGCACAAGAAACAAATTCTGTTCGCGACTCAATTATGAAAGCGTTGGAGCAATCGAAAGGTAATCAATTAAAAGCCGCAAAAATTCTCGGACTCACGCGTTCCAAACTTCGTTACAGAATAGAACAACTGCATATAGATATTTCGCAGTACAAATAGAATCATTGCACTACGAACTTCTTGCAATTAAATGACGGGAAAAATTCACCAGTAATTGTTTTTCATGTGAGGAAGGAAAGACATCGAGTTCGTTTAACGCTTCATCGGTGTATTGCTTGACAAGATTCGATGCTTCGGTATGCAAATTCATATCGCGGAATTTTTTTATTACAGCGGAAATCTGACTGCTCGAAATTTTTCGTGAAGCAAGACGAAGTATCATCTCATCGCGCGGATTTATTTCTAATGAGCGAACTAAAAAAAAGGTTCGTTTCCCTTCCAGAATATCGCCTCCGATTTTTTTCCCGAACGTTTTTTCGTCGCCGAAATTATCTAAATAATCGTCCTGAATTTGAAATGCTATCCCTATGTTTTTCCCAAATAATTCTAACGCGCGCAGTTTGCGTTTCGTACAATGTGAAGAAATTCCTCCTAACATCGCCGCAGTTGCGCACAATGCCCCCGTTTTTTTTTCAATCATCGAAATATATTCTTGAAGAGAAATATCCAATCGCGCTTCAAATTGTTTATCTAATGCTTGCCCTTCGCACACATCGGAAAATCCTTTTGTGAATACAGTAACGTAAGCAATGTTGTTTTTGAAATTAGTTTTGCTGAAAATATTGTAGGCAAAAGAAAGAAGCAAATCTCCGGTAAGTATTGCAGTTCCTACGTCCCATTTTTCATGAAGCGTTTCTCTTCCGCGCCGGAAACTTGCATTATCCATGATGTCGTCGTGAACAAGAGTGAACAAATGCAATAGTTCTATCGCAGTGGCAACTCCGAGTGTATTTTCAAGTTTCCCTCCACACATAGAACTCGATAGAAACGTAAGAATCGGTCGAACCCGTTTTCCGCTTTGGAGTAATTCATACGAGATGAATTCCTTGAATGCAGAATTGTTTTTTTTCATCACTAATGTTAATTCTTTCTCAATGGTATTTTTCAATGCTTGCACTCGAGATTGCAAAGATTTCATCAACGTTAAATAAACAATTCTGAAAAAAAATGAAAAGCCAATTTTTCAATTGGCTTGTTGCTCCACAGGCGGGACTCGAACCTGCAACCCTCCGGTTAACAGCCGGATGCTCTGCCATTGAGCTACTGTGGAATGATATATTGTAATTTTTTTTAAAAAAATTCGGGGAAAAGATACAAATTTTTCTTTTTTAATATAGAGATACAATAAATTATTTTTTTGGAAAAATTTCCAGCAGTGTTATTTTTTCAGTAATGCTTCAGAAAAGTTGATAAAGGGAAAATAGAGAATAAAAAGAGAATTTTTTCACAGTCATCAATGGTCGTGCTGAAATGCAACAACTCTTGTGAACCACGGCAAAATTTTTCAGTAAATCGTCAAGCAGTGGATGTTTCCCGCGTTTGCATAACGCACAACGCAGAGACATAAATTTTCAATCTAACTTTCTTTTAATTTGTTCCATATTCTACTTTCATCTCCGCTCTAAGTTTTATAGCCATCCAAATTTTATGTGTTTCATCATTTAAGACAATATGTATAATGAACTAGATTTCTATTCTAATTTTTCTATTTTAATGGTATCGGTATTTCTCGATTCAAAAAAAGGGATTCCGGAAACTTCAACGATAAAATCTCCGCGGTATGCGAAGCCGTCTTCAACTAAAGATTTTCTTATGATGCGAAATCCTTCCTCTGCATGTTCTGGTGTACGTTCGAGAACAAATCCGTGAACACCCCAAACGAGATTTAATTGTCTGAGCGTTTGTTCATTGTCGGTAATAGCAATGATACGTGCTTTCGGTCGGAATGAAGAAATTTTTCGCGCAATTTCTCCATCGTGCGTTAGAACAGCGATTCCACTTGCATTTACTTTTTTTGCAAGAACACACGCCGCTTTTCCGATTGCATCGTTAATGTCAGAATATTTTTCGTCCGAAGTTCTTATGTCTCGAACGGGAAGAATCTCTTCTGCTTTGCGCACTATTTTATCCATCATTGCTACTGTTTGTACGGGAAATTTTCCAATGGAAGTTTCTCCGCTCAACATTACAGCATCTGCGCCATCAAGTACTGCATTAGCAACGTCATTTGTCTCTGCACGTGTTGGGAAAGGATTTTCTGTCATCGTCTCCAACATTTGTGTTGCAACGATAAGTAATTTTTCTTTTGCCGCCGTTTGATATGCAATCATTTTTTGTAATACAGGAACTTGTTCCATCGGCATTTCAACTCCCAAATCTCCACGTGCAACCATTATTCCATCAGCAACGTCAATGATATTTCCAATTTCGTTAATCGCTTCCGGTTTTTCTATCTTTGCTATAATCGGAATGTTGAAACCGTTTTTCAGCATAAATTTTCTAAAATACTGAACATCGGATGCTCGCCGAACAAACGATAATGCCATATAATCTACACCATTATGCAATCCGAATAATGCATCTTCTTCATCTTTTTCCGTTAATGATGGAGAACTGACGTTGACACCTGGCAAATTTATTCCTTTGTTGGGTTTTAAAATTCCTCCGACTATAGTTTCGCACAACACTTCCGTTGGTTTCGTAGAGATTGCACGAAGTTCTAACTTTCCATCGTCTATCAAAATTTTGTCTCCCGGTTTCACATCTTCGGCAAAACGTTGATACGTCGTTGACACGATTTCTTTTGTTCCGAGACGTTCGTTGATGGAAATAGTAATTGCATCTCCAGCACGTAATTCAATTTTTTCGGCAACAAGTTTTCCAATACGGATTTTTGGACCTTGCAAATCCTGAAGAATTGCAATTGACTCGCCAACATTTCGCGCAGCTGTTCGAACGGTTTGCAAGCGTATCAAATGGTCGTTATGATTTCCGTGCGAAAAGTTTAAACGCGCAACGTCCATTCCTGCGTTCATCATTTTTTCTAATGTTTCTACGGAACTGGAAGAAGGACCAAGGGTGCAAATTATTTTTGTTTTACTATACGAACGAAGAATATTCATACTTGTGTTTGGGATAATTGATGGATAAGTTCGGGAAATACTTCACCTGATTTCAACGAAAAATTTTCGTCCATTATGGATGTTAACGGTGTTTGTTCAATATTTATTTCTACGAGATATGCAGAAAATTGTTTTGCCAGTTCTATTAGTGACGCTGCTGGATATACAATTGAAGACGTGCCGACAGAAAAAAATACAGTGCATTTCTTCACTGCTGTAATTGCCAAATCCCATACTTGCGTTGAAAGATTTTCACCAAACCAAACGACATCGGGACGTATAAGTGCGTTACAGAGATTGCAGCGCGGGGTACAAAACTTTCTTGCTCTTTCAATACGTGAATATATTTCTTCGTTTGAAAAAAACGTTTTACACTGAATGCAATAGTTGCGTTCAATATTTCCGTGTAATTCCAATACGTGCGTACTTCCGGCGCGCTTGTGTAAATTATCAATGTTTTGTGTAATAACAACAACATTTTTTACATACGATTCCAGCTGAGCGATTGCATAATGTCCTGCATTTGGTTGAATTGATGACATTATCTTTTTTCTGTGCAGATACCATTCCCAAACTAATTCAGGATTTTTTAAGAACGAATCAAAGTTTGCGAGTTCTTCCGCTTTAAATTTTTTCCAAATGCCATCTTCTCCGCGAAATGTGGGAACGCCGCTTTCTGACGATACACCGGCACCGGTAAAAACGACAACACATTCTGATTGCTTTAAGTGCAGTAATAATTGATGTGATAGTCGAATCATTGAGGTAATAGTGTTACAGAATTATCACCGAGGTTTGATTTTTTTTGAACGTTAATTTTGTGATAGTCATTATTGAGCAAAAGCGGCATAAAATTTTTATAGTTTGCACTTAATGGATGCCCCGATTCACCTGCGAAAATCGTTACAAATATTTCCTGCGGAGAAGAAAAATCAATCATCAATTTTGCTGAAGTAAGTTGCGGTTCGAGATAGAAGTATTTCAAAAAAATCTGTTCTGTTCTTTTTTGTGAAATACGTGTAATCGTTGTCGGCTGAGTTAAAAAAAATGTTTTGAATAATTCACTTCGTTCACCAAGAGGATGATAATAGGAAAGCGAATGAACATATTTCCATTGCCATAGTTTCATTTCTGTTCCATAATACTTCTCTAAATCGAATATAGCGGCTCGATAACTTGTACGAAGTATTTCATCGCGAGTTTCTTTTTTTTCGGTATGAATGTTATCGAACCATTCTTCGTTATTATGAAGGAGAATGTTATCCATCATTATTGACACAAGATATTCTTGCTGAATTAACGCTTGAAGCATTTCTTTTCCAATTTCATCTTCAAGCGTACATTCGAGAAGTTTATAAAAGAATGCGTTGAAAAGAGTTGGTGCAATTTCTTCCGACAGCGAACGATTATCCCAGTTGCGAAGGTGTTGCAACGACAATTGAATAGTTTCGGAGAGTTGAGTTTCATTTTCAAATGACGATAGAATCATCGGAATTATTTTATTCGCGCGAAGCGATATGATAGTATTCTGAATATCACGACAGGTAAAGAGATTGAAATTATTGATGGTATCCAGTATTGACCGAAGTCGAATATATTCCCACGATGTATGTTCTTCCGTTAATATCGAATAAGGAGATTTGCTACTGTCGTTAGGTGATACCAAGATGGATTTTTCGTTCACCAATAATATTTTATTCTTGAAGTGATGTTTTTCGATGTTGTGTTGTACTTCATCAAGAGTTGTTGATGTATGCAGTGTAAAATAAAAATCAAGAGTAAACTGAATGCTATCTGCAAATTTTCTGAGAATAACAGGACGACGAGTAGATGATGTTTGTCTAACGTCGTCTCGCAACACCGTATTGATAATTGTTCCCCATTGTGTTTCCTGAATTTTTATTGTTACAACATCGTTGCGTTTTTTTACTTTTATGTTCTCGTTGCGTAAAAAAAACTGTGGATACGAGTTTTGAGAGTGTAAAAAATTTTTTGATGCTGAATAATTAGGATAACAAGTCCACGCAATCGAATTATTTTTCCCGGAAAAAATAATTGGAATACCGGGAATAGTAACACCAACGATACTGTTGTTTTCAAATGTCGTCTGCAGAATAAACCAGCGAAAGAGAATTGAAGTAGAAGTGTAATATGTTGTTGCTGTTAATGGTTTGGAACGCTTCGGAGGAAGTATAGCAAAGGAAGTGATTCGTTCATTTTGTTGCAGTTGAAATTTTTCGTTAAAAGCAAGAAACGTGGTGAAGAAAAAAGAAGGAAATGATGTCGAGTCTGTTTTTAAAACTGTATTTTCATTTTGAAAAGGAAAGAGAGGGAGAACTTTTTGATTGTCATTATATTGACAGATGCGAGAAATAAGTAATTCGTGCGCCAAAGAATTATTGTTGAGCAAATCAAATAACAGTAGGGTAAGAATACAATCCTTCGCACTCCACTTTTCATGAGCATAATTAAGTATTGAAAATTCAAGAGGAAGCGAAGATGAATATGATGAGATAAACGAATTGATTCCTAATGAATAAGCATCAAGTAACTCGAGTGTATGCGGAGAACATTGCTGAACGAGCAAAGAACTCTTTTCTGTTAAGTTTAAAGTTCTGAACAAAATATCGAAATCGAGCATTTGTTCGCCGAAAAATTCTGAAAGTTTTCCTTGTGCAATGAGTCGTTGAATATCCATTTGCCACAATCGTTCCTCTGCGTGAATGTATCCCATTGCAAAATAAGCGTCGTGTTCGTTCGAGGCAATACTATGGGGAACGCCTAATTCATCGCGTTCAATATTGATAGCTGCAGAAATTCCACCGAATGTTTTTTTGTCGTGGTACTTTGGAAGAGATTTTGTAAGGATATGAGAGAAGAAAAGAATTCCGCTTGCTACCAAAAAGAGTAATGCAAAAATGCTTCCAATTGTTACTGTCGTGGTTTTGTGCAAGCAAAAATTAAAATAAGTATCGGAGAAAAGCTCTAATAGCGATACGTAATTGTTGCAAAAATTGTATGGGTAGTAATTTTTTCTTGAATGGTAAACCCTTTATCAGGTGCATTTGAAAATGAATCCCAAAAACCGTTTGCATACGCGATATCAACCGCAATCGCGTCTTGCAAAACATAGCCAGCGCCAACGGTGATATATTTTTTTGCAAAGGAATTTGGATCATTTTTGTATGCAGAAGGGAAAAACATCAATCCACTTCGGAGAGAAATAGGAAATTTCTGGAACTCATAATCTACTCCTACTCTGTATGAAAGAGTTGTTCGAAATCGTTCTTTGATTTCCGTGTTGAGATATTCGAGTTGTGGGGGAACATCAGAAAAATTCATTTGTGTCCAGTCAGAAAATTCGGAAGATGCGCTTAATAATAAATTTTCGATATAGAGTGAACCTCCAACAGAAAGTTGAAAAGGAGAAGTAACGTCGAAACTTGTTTTATCGGGAGGCTCATTTCTCTCTGGTTCGTCGAAAAAAACACGGCTATCGCGTTCAACGGTTTGTGCTGTAAAATTACTTTCTCGTAGTATTCTAAACTCTTCTTCGATAGAAAGAATTGTTGGTGTTTGAATTTTTATTCCAATAGTTGAGATGTTGTTAAAATTGTATAACAATCCAATTTGTGCGTCAAATCCTCCAATATCTTCTGAAATAGTTTCTTCGACATTGAGGTGCGTAAAATCAAATGGAGAAGCCTGATAAAGATTTTGTGCATCGTATTCTGAATAGTTTTGGATGTATTTATAATCACCACGAATGATATTGAGCGTTCCGCCTAAAAATAATTGCGGTGCTGCTTCCACTGATACGGATAGAGTCCATCGGCTCATTCCTCCATCTTCAAAAAGCGAGCCTGATTGTTGGACATTATTTTTTATAGGACTATCAAAAAAATAAGTTGTATCATTTCCAATAATGCTTGTATTGATGTTTGCAAGGTACAACTGGTACGCAAGACTTTGATAGCCATCATTTTTTAGAGGGAATGTTAATCCGTCTTTTGCCCAATTTTGAATGATTGAACTCTTTGTATTGAATCCGGAAAATTTCAAACCAGTGGTGAAATTTTTTGTTTGTGAAAATCCAAGACCAACGACAAAACTTCCTTGATACGTTGGTAGGGGAAAAACAAAGCCAACGCTGTTCACATTGGTTGAGGAATTAGAAAATTCCTCTTGCGATGTTAGATATGTGCTTTTATCAGAAAAAATAAAATTCGAAAAGTTAAAAGATATTTCTGAATGTTGTAATAATCCAAGTCCTGCTGGGTTCCAGAATGATGCCGAAAAATCGTTTGCAACACCAACAAATGCATTTCCCATTCCCAAACTTCTTGCGCTTATTCCTTCTCCGGAAGAAGCAAGACGATACGCATCTTCAACAAATTGCGCGCGCGAAATATTAAATGCAATAAAAAAAAATAAGAAGAAAAGAATTGTTTGTTTTTTTTCAAACATAATTTTGGGTCGTCGAGAATACAAGAAAATATTTTTAGAAACTATTCATCCTTTTTTCTGCTCGTATTACCCTTGTTTTGTTGTGGTGGAGGAGAAGCAGTTCGTTGTTGCGGCGTGTTTGATGGCTTATCGAAATTTCTTTGAGTACGTTCATCTCTTTTCACTGAAGGATTTTCATTTTGTCGCGGTTGAACATCATTGCGGGGAGATTGCGATTCAACATCTACTTTAGGTTGGTTTGCTTGATTGGGACGATAATCTCTTCCGGAACGTGGAGAACGTGCTCTGCTATCGCGAGGACCTCTTCTTCCGGAATTATCGCGAACAGTTCGACCGCTTCGTGTATCTCTGTCGTTAGAATTTTTTTTGAATGAATTTCCGTCAATTCTCCCGCCGGTAATTACTCCAGAAGGTAAATCAACTGAACCGGGATGAGACTCTGAAGCTCTTTCATAAGAATTTCTGTCTTCTCTGCTAATTCCGTCCGCTCGCGTTCGTCCAAAATTTCGAACTGACTTAACTGTTTGAGTAGGACTATCGTACCAATATCCATAATAATATGGATAGTATGAATAGTGTCCCGGATAATAATGCCAACTCCATGGATTGTACGTAGCATATCGTGTTCCGCACCATCCGTACGAATAGTAATAGGGTTGATAGTACCACGAATAATTCCAATCATCATACCATGGATCGTTATAGGCAAACCAAAACGAACTTGAAGGCCAATAGTAACTATAAGAAAGTCTGGGATGAGGCCACCAATCATTGTTGCCAAAATAATAATTATTAATTACTGGATAATTATCATTGTATTCATAGTCGTACGATGTATTATCCTCATTATTCTGGATTGCAGAATTGTCATTTATATCTTCGTTCGACTGCGAATTTTCAGAAAAATTTTTTTCACGATACGTCGGACGTTCGTTTTCCAATGCTAATTTTGTATAGCATCCACTGATGACGAAAGAAATGATAAAAAGAAAAGCAGAAGTTTTTATGAATGTACTCATAATAGTATTCCTTATTATTTTTTGAAGTTCGCTATGTATAACAAATATGATGTAGAAAAAGTTTAACGTTAGTTTTAAAAAATGTTTATATACTCAACAAAAATAGTTCGATTGCCTATACTAAAAACCTTATCTTCTCTATGGATTTCTTTTAAATTAATTCCCAAAGTAATTCCTCTACCAAAATTCCATCGAAAGCCGGAATGCAATCTGCTTTTTTGTTCAATATCCAAAGGAGGTTTCGAATCATTGTTTCCAAAATCGTACTCAACAATAAAAGATGCGTCTCTTCCTATTGTTTTTTCCGCGCCAATAAAAAAATTCAAGTCTTTGTCATTATCATTTGTTTCAAGCGTACGGTTTATTCCTGCATGTAAACTGAGATATCCCATTATCTCGATATTTTTGCTTCCTGTTGCATAAAATCCTAACGACTTGACACGATAGCGATTCAACGAATCAATGAAAGTTTCTTTTCCTTGGGAATCAAAACCGAAACAAATTGCAGGGAAAGAGTTTTCTTCATCAAACAAACGGAATTTGAGATTCACTCCCGGCGATTTATTCCAAGCAACTTGATTTGAGCCGATGATATTCGTACCGCCGTACGAAATTCCAAAACTTAGTCGTTCCATCACTCCTGCATTCAAGTTGAAAAGCACACCGCCCGTTTGAAAAAAATCTATGCTCATACCAAAACTTCCGTGCTTCATCATTCCAGCGGTCGGTTTATCTATTAATGTGCGTGGTTCAATATCGCCTGTACTTCCTGCGGTGATTTGTGCTTGACTTTTTGAAAAAAGAAGCGACACGACGATGATGGAAAAAAATATTTTTTTAAAATCGTAGAACTCTATGTTTCGCATACGTGTTATAAGACGTGAAAAATATACCGATAACTCAAATGAAAACAAAGCATTCATCAAAAACAAATAATTTAAAAATATCAATAGAATAATACTCATCAGAAATTGCACTGTTTGTAATTTTGGAATTCACTTTATCTCTCTGTATCTTTTCCCGCAAATGAATTCAATGTTCCGCAAATTTTCAACGAGATTACATCTTTTCTATAAATATTCGCAACTGTTTGTGATACTGTTCGTATTTACAGGATGCGGTAATTTCTTTACTTCTCGAATGCAAGATATCAATGCGTATTTTAATACATATTACAATGCCTCTCATATTTACGATAAAAATGTTGCAAAACTTGAACAAAGCGCTTCGAAAGAGAGAAATCCCAATAGATTTTTACGAATTAATGTGTCGCAAGACATAAAAGATAAGTTTGCCGATGTAGTTGAGAAGTGTTCAAAAATATTACAATATTATCCCGAAAGCGTTTTTTTTGACGATGCGATGTTTATGATTGGTAACGCATATTATCTTTCCGGTGAATATTTTCGCGCCGAGAGAAAATATGTGGAGTTGCGTCAGAATTATCCGAACGGCGATTTATTTGCTGAAGCAACTCTTGCACTCGCAAAAACATATTACCAAATGAGGAAATATCCGAAGTCATTAGAAATATTAGGAGATAGCGCAGCATTGGCGTTGATGGAAAACAACGATTTTATAGCAGAAGGATTTTGTTTGAAAGGTCAAATTTTTTTAGAAAAACGAGACTATGAAAAAGCTATTCAGAATTTTTTATTAGCAACAGAATTTGCAGATAATAATCTCTTGCAAATGCAATCTGCGCTTCAACTTGGGCAAACATACGAACTTATGAATAACTTCGAAGGTGCGTTATCCGCGTATAAAATTCTTGTTGATGATGCCAGCGATTATTTATTGGAAGTGCGTGGAAAAATTCGTTATACAGTGATGTTAAGTAAATTAGAAAAAAACATTGATGCGATTGAAATCCTCGAAGAAATGCGTGATGATAGACGCAACAAAGAATTTTTTCCCGAAATTGATTTTCATATAGGAAACGTGTTAAAAAATAACGGTGATTTCGATTTGGCGGAAGAGCAATTTTTCTTCGTGGATACTACGTACGCACGAACTGATGCGTCCGCCAAATCAAATTTTCAGTTAGGCGTAATGAATGAATATATATATTCGGATTTTAATTCTGCACTGAAATATTATTCCAAAGCAAAAGGTGAATTCCTTACGTCAGAAATCACTGATTCTGCAAAAAAGAAATTTGATGTAATCACAAGTTATGTTTCTCTTTCACAGACTATTTCAAAATTCGACTCGTTGGTTTTTCTCAAAGAACATCCCGAAGAAATCGGAAGACAAGATAGTATTCGCCGCATTGAATTAGCACGAGAAGACAGCATTGCGAAATTTCGGAGAGATTCTCTAACCGCGTATATTGCTGATTCGCTGCTGGCAATTGGAATTGATGTAAACGATACTTCAAAAAATGAATTTACTTCGGAAAGTAAAAATGATAGCATACAACTTCCGACTTCATTCTATGATTCTTCGATTGTTGCGAGCGATTCAATGCTAAAGTTGATTCCAGGAAAAAAAGAAAAAAACTTTTGGGATGAAGCAGAAGAATCCGAAGAAGTAAATAACGTGTTTTCAGCAACTGATTCTCTGACAATTTCAGATTCGCTTTCCGTGCAAAATAGTATTATAGATTCAATACCAGTTGCTTCCGGTCCCGAATGGTTAAAAGATACGATAAAAACTCCGCTATACGATTTGCTCGATAGTCTCGCATTCAATCAATATGAAATGGGACTCTTAATGCTTGCCAAATTGCAATTGGAAGATTCTGCACATTATTATTTTCAACAATCGCTATACAACGCTCCCGAATCATATCAAGCGCCTAAAGTACTGTTTTCAATCGCTGAATATTATCGAACGAAAGACGATTCCTTAAAAAAAATCGCTGATACACTTTATCAACAAATACTTGACAAATTTCCTCATCATCCATACGCAAATGTAGTTCGAAGAATGTTCGGATTATCTGTTGCGGATTCGACAGTAATTGATTCATTGCAAATGCAATATGATGAAGTAGAAAAAATAATTCTCTCCGGCAACGCACAACTTGCACTGAATAAATTGCTCGTGTTATCCGAATGCGATTCAACTTCTTTCGTTATGCCGAAAATATTCTATGCAATCGGATGGATTTGTGAGAACGCATTGAACTTACCAGATTCTGCATTTAATATGTACAAACGAATACTACAAAAATATCCTACATCGGTATTTTCGAAAGAAATACAGCGGCGTGTCTCTGGTGCGGAAGACATAGACCTTCCGTTTGCTGGAACCAAAAAATACCGAACAGATCCATTGCAAATTTCTATAACGTTTGACCGTGTGAATACTTTATCGCAAAATCGCGGCGATGAAAGCAGAAATGAACCGCTTGAGCAGATTGACTCATCGCTTCCGGATGAAGAGCCGGATACAGATTTAGAAGAAACAGATAAAGATGCAGAGCAAGATGAACCTCCATTTTAAATGTTGAACGTTTAGTTTCGATGATTTCAACTGCAGTTGAATTTCTCTACGGATTAGAACGCTCCGGAATTAAATTTGGACTTGAAAATATTTCCTCGCTGTTACAATGTTGCAATAATCCTCAAAAAAAATTTTATTCAGTTCACATAGCGGGAACAAATGGTAAAGGCTCAACGGCGGCTCTTCTTGCTTCAGTATTCACTACTGCTGGATACATAACAGGATTGTACACTTCACCGCACATATCAGAAATTTACGAGCGAATAAAAATAAACGGGGTTCCAATTTCTCCAGAACGATTTTCATTTTATGTTGAACAATTTCGGAATGAGATTATACGATTACGAGCAACGTTTTTTGAATCTCTCACTGCGATTGCATTTCAATATTTTGCTGAATGTAACGCTGATATTGCAATAGTCGAAACAGGTCTTGGAGGAAGATTAGATGCTACGAATATCATCACTCCGTTAATTTCTGTTATAACCAACATAAGTTTGGAACATACAGAATATCTTGGAAATACAATTGAAAAAATTGCGTTTGAAAAAGCAGGAATAATAAAAGATACAGTTCCTGTCGTTTCAGGAATAGAAAATAACGACGCGAATACTGTTTTGAAAAAAGTTGCAAAGTTGAAAAAATCACGCATATTTTTTTCGAACAAAGAAATTTCCCTGCAAACTCTTCGAACGTCGATTGAGGATAATGCGTATTCAGCAACTACTCATAACTTTACAAGAGAACATTTTGAACTAGGATTCGGTGGTTTTGCACAAAAACAAAATTGTGCAACAGCATTACTGACTCTGGAAGTGTTGAAGAAAACATGCAACAATAATTTTCATATTACCGTCAACCACATAAAAAATGGATTCAAAAATGTCAAAAAATATACGAACACGTTTGGCAGATTGGAGTTATTGCAACATAAACCACTCATGGTGCTTGATGTAGCGCATAATCCCGGTGCATTTGAAAAACTTGTAAAGACGGTAAGATTACTCTTTCCCAAAAGAGGCGTAATTGTATTGGGAATGATGAAAGATAAAGATGTGAAACAGAGTTTACATTATCTTTCTTCACTTCATGTTCCGGTTATCGCAGTTCAACCGAACGTAGTACGCGCGCGCTCATCGGAAGAAATTACAAAGGAATGTCATCGAATCGGAATGTATAGTGTTAATGGAACAATGGTTTCGGAAGGAATACGACATGCATATTCCTTAGTAACGGAAGAAGATTATATACTTGTGTGTGGTTCATTTTTTGTAGCAGATGAAGCAATGAAATTTTTGAAAAGTGTTTGACTTCCAAAACATTTATTGTATATTTTCCGCACATTAATTGCAAAGAGGTTTGTTCTTTTTCGACGTGAAAATTGAACGACATTTTCCCAAAAGAATCTCCCTTCATTTGATTTCATATTTTTTACAACACTTCAAAATCAAAGAAGTGAATTATATTATTTTTCTCCACATTTAAATTTCACTGTTTTAAATGCCTCTCGATATTTCAGCATTAAAAGCGAAAAAGATTACTGAGTTGACGAAAATTGCAAAAGAATTTGCAATCAACGGATTCAGTGATATGCGTAAACAAGATTTAATTTTCAAAATTCTCGAATCGCAAGCGGAAAAAGACGGACTCAATTTCAGCGCAGGCGTACTCGAAATAATGCCCGATGGTTATGGTTTTTTGCGTTCTGCAAATTACAATTATCTTCCTTCGCCGGACGATATTTATGTTTCGCCTTCACAAATAAAAAAATTTTTACTGCGCACGGGTGATACCGTGAGCGGACAAGTACGACCTCCGAAAGAAGGCGAACGTTTTTTTGCTTTACTTCGTGTTGAGTCGGTGAATACCATCGGTCCCGAAGAAATGAAAGAGCGCACACTTTTTGATAACTTAACACCGTTGTATCCGCGCGAGCGTATTAAATTGGAATCTGTTCCCGGCGAATATTCTATGCGAATTTTAGATATGCTCTCACCAATCGGCAAGGGACAACGCGCGCTTATCACTTCTCCTCCGAAAGCAGGCAAAACAGTTCTCCTTCAAAAAATCGCAAACTCCATCACACGAAACCATCCTGAAATTATTCTCATAGTTTTACTTATCGACGAGCGTCCTGAAGAAGTTACCGATATGGAGCGTTCTGTTCAAGCAGAAGTAGTTTCTTCAACATTTGATGAGCCGCAAGAACGACATGTGCAAGTTGCAGATATGGTGTTAGAAAAAGCTAAACGACTTGTTGAAGCAAAACGGGATGTTGTGATACTTCTCGATTCCATAACACGACTTGCGCGCGCACATAATACCGTTGTTCCTCATTCGGGAAAAGTTCTTTCGGGAGGAGTGGATGCGAATGCATTGCATAAACCGAAGCGATTTTTTGGTTCTGCACGCGCTATTGAAGAAGGAGGAAGTCTTACCATTTTAGCTACAGCATTGATTGAAACCGGTAGCAGAATGGATGAAGTAATTTTTGAAGAGTTTAAAGGAACAGGAAATTCGGAAATTGTTCTCGATAGAAAATTAAGCGACAGAAGAATATTTCCTGCAATTGATGTTCAGCGTTCAGGCACACGCAAAGAAGAATTGCTGATGGAATCAGATGAACTAAATCGTGTGTGGGTATTACGAAAATTTTTAAGCGAACAAACAACAGTTGAAGCAATGGAATTCATGATAGAAAAACTTCGCGGAACGAAAACCAATAAAGATTTCCTCCGCGCAATGAATAGTTAATGAAAAAATATTTTTCTCTTTCACTTGCAAGAGAAAAAAATTTTTGATAGATATTGCCCGCTTTTTTATACAAGGGAGTAAAAACGTTACCGATACACGTTTCATTTATTTATCAACTTTATTATTCAAAACAATTTTACAGCGTTTTTTACTATAATGGAAGAACACGTTCGTTTGGTTACCAAACCACATATAATGTCGCGACGAAGATGGAAAACGGAAATCATAGGAGAGCAAGCGGCGGATGTCAGAGTATTTTGCACCTCATTTGAAACTAAAATTGGTTCTGTGTATATCGCATCCACCGAAAAGGGAGTTTGTAAAATCAGCATTCCGCGAGAAAGTAAAAAAGAATTTATTAAATGGATTAAACAGTATTTTGATTACGATGCTGTTGTTGAAAACAAATCGCGAAACAAAGAAACGATTGACCAAGTAAGCAGATATTTCAACGGAAAGTTAGTTTCATTTACATGCGATATAGATTTACGCGGAACACCGTTTCAACTTCGCGTATGGAAAGAAATATCTAAAATTCCGTACGGTGCAATTTCTGCATACAAACAAATTGCGAAAAAAGTTGGCGTTCATTCCGGTTATCAAGCAGTTGGTCGCGCAGTAGGTTCAAATCCGCTACCAATTGTTATTCCTTGTCACCGCATAATGGGAACAGATGGCTCACTCACAGGATATGCGGGTGGAATTAAAACGAAGGAATTTTTACTGCGCTTGGAAGGGGCATTACTTATTTAGTCATAGATTGTCTTTCACGGAAAATGGAGTTCTCTTTCCAAATAAATAAGTGAACTCCATTTTTCTTATTTACAACAAAAATATTTACAACCACAATGCAATATTTTCTTGCTCTCATTTTGTGTTTCACGGTTTCATATTCGCAAAACGGTGTAACACTCCTTTCTCACAAAAATATTCCTCACGGAACTTCACCTCAAGGAACATATTTTTCCAGTTGTTGGGGATGGACTTCTCCCGAAGGAGAAGAATTTGCGTTTATAGGGACCGCATTAGGAACGGGGATTTATTCTCTTGCGGGGGATACACTTCGGGAAATTCAATTCATTTCTGGTCCGCAGGCAAGTTATGCGTACCGCGAATTTAAAACATACAAGCACTATCTCTACATTGTTTCTGAGGGAGGAAGCGGTGTTCAAATTGTCAATCTCGAATTTCTTCCCGATACTGCATTACTCGTTAAAAATTTCAACTATACTTCCGGTGGAAAAAATATTTCTCGCTCTCATACGGTAACGCTTGCCGACGGATATTTGTATCTCAACGGTTGCGCAAACTGGAGTCCAGGAGGAATGGTGATTTTTTCGTTACTGAATGACCCAACAACTCCACAATATGTGGGTCAATATCAACCCGAGTATATTCACGATTCCTATGTTCGAAACGATACAATTTTTGCTGCCGCAATTTACGGCAATGGCGGATTATACATTGCTAACGCTCAAAACAAAGCGAATCCTACGTTGATAAAAAAAGTTTCTTATACAGGAAGCGGAACACATCACGCGTGGGAATCCATTGACGGAAATTATGCTTTCACAACAGATGAAATTGGAACGGTGAATAATTTGAAAATATGGAAGTTTAAAAATCTTGGAGCAGGACCACCTTATACTCCCATTGCACAATACGCCGCAAATGCTATGGATATTATTCATAATGTTCACGGAAGAGGAAATTACGTATACGTTTCTCATTACGGAGCAGGTGCACGTGTAGTTAATGCTCAATATCCTGAAACGCCGAATGAAGTTGGTTACTATGATACATATCCCGGTTCAGTTTCCGATTATGTGGGATGTTGGGCAGTATATCCATATTTCTTTTCCGGAAAATGGATCGCATCTGATATGCAAAGCGGTTTGTATTTAATGAACTTTAACGAATTGAAACCACGTAATCGTCCTTCCTTGCTGTATCCGAATGATGGCGATAGTGTTGGAAATTCTCCTACGATTTTTCGTTGGACTAAAAGTACAGATAACGTAGAAGACCCCCATTGGTACGAGTTGCGAATTTCAAATGCAAATTTTTCTAAACGCTGGAAAACAAACGATACGTCGTTTACTATTTCTGATTTTACTGGAATGCAATTTGGGCAGCTCTATCAATGGGAAGTATGGGTTGTTGATGAATATTCTGAAGTTAAATGTAACCAACGAAATGTGTTTGTTTTCAATGGAGTTTCTGTTGGCATAAACAACGAAAGAACAATTCCACAAGAAATATCTCTTTCACAAAATTACCCGAATCCGTTTAATCCCGAAACGAAAATTTCTTTTACACTTTCGAAAGAAGAACAAGTAACATTGAAAATTTTCAATCTCATCGGTGAAGAAGTTACAACGCTTATTGATGGAATACAACCCAAAGGGAATTTTGAAATTGTTTGGAATGCAAACGAACATACAAGCGGTATCTATCTTTATCGTTTAACAGTCGGGAACACTACCGAAACAAAAAAAATGTTACTGACGAAATAAAGAAAGCACGTATGGAATGGATTGAATCGTTCAAACCGCTATTAAAGATTTACAAGAATAAAAAACATCCGCTCGAATACAAAAATACATATCAATTGTTGGTAATGACAATTCTTTCTGCGCGGGATTCTGATAAACATATCAATCAAGTAGCTGTAAAATTATTTGAAGCATTTCCTTCAATGAAACAACTTTCGACGGCACGTGCGGAAGATTTGTACCCGTACATAAATTCTGTAACGAACTTTGCGAACAAAGCAAAATGGCTTATATCAATTGGACAAACAATAAAAAACGATAACAACATCCCTACAACGTTGGAAGGTTTGACATCACTTTCCGGCATAGGTCGAAAATCTGCTAATGTGATGTTACGCGAAATGGGAAAATCTGCAGAAGGAATAATTGTAGATTTGCACGTGCTTCGAGTTGCTCCGCGTATTGGAATTGCAACTGGAGCAAATCCTGAAAAAATAGAAAAACAATTGATGGAAAAAATTCCCAAGAAATATTGGAGTGAAATCGGAATGAGTTTTTCATTTCTTGGAAGAGAAACTTGTCGTCCTACAAATCCACGATGCAATGAATGTGCAGTACACAACGTTTGTCATTATTATTTGTCGCAACATTCATAGTTCATCAATACAAACATTTTCACAGTACAGTCTAGAGATACAATTATGAATACACAATTTCGATTTCCACCGACACATTGGGCATTAATTCTCGGAGCATCGAGTGGATTTGGCGGAGCGACGGCAATTGAACTTGCGAAGCACGGAATGAATATTTTTGGAATTCATCTTGACCGCGCTGCAACATTGCCAAACGTACAAAAAATTATTTCTGAAATCGAGAGATACGGAAGCAAAGCAATTTTTTTTAATGTGAACGCTTCCGATGCTACGAAAAGAAACGAAGTGTTGGATGGAATAGAAAAAATATTTTCAGAAAATGCTGAAAACACTATTAAGATTATGTTACACTCGCTCGCATTTGGAACGCTGAAGCCGTACATTTCACACAATCCCGATGAAATGATTACGCAGGCGCAAATGGAAATGACAGTTGATGTGATGGGAAATTCGTTAGTGTACTGGACGCAGGGAATCGTTTCCAAGAAACTTATGAAAAGCGGAGGTCGCATTTTTGCAATGACGAGTTCAGGAGGTCATTCTGTATTGCCATTTTACGGCGCAGTATCTGCAGCAAAATCAACCCTCGAATCGCATATACGCCAACTTGCGATGGAACTTGGCGAATACGGAATTACTGCAACTGCATTGCTCGCAGGAGTTACCGATACTCCCGCGTTGCGGAAAATTCCTAACGCTGAATCTATGTTGAATATTTCGCTTGCTAAAAATCCGCAGGGAAAATTAACGACACCAGAAAACGTTGCCAAAACAATTGCTATGTTGTGCTTAGAACATGCAGATTTTATTTCTGGCGGTATTATTCACGTAGATGGGGGAGAAGATAAAGTTCAATTTGTTGGACAGAAAAAAATTGAGACAGTAAAAAAATAGTGAAAATCGAGATTAAGAAACGCTGTCAATGGGCGGACGATGATGAAATGTTGCAGTTGTATCACGACAACTACTGGGGAGTTCCACCAAGAAATGACAACGAACTATTTGAACGAATGACACAGCAGATTTTTCAAGCGGGATTGAGTTGGAAAATCATTTGGAGTAAACACAAGAACTTTCACAAAGCGTTCTCAAAGTTTTCTGTTCAAAAAGTAGCGAATTATGATAAGAAAGAATTAAAGCGATTGTTGAACGATGCTACGATTGTTCGCAACAGAACAAAAATAAATGCAACGCTTGAAAACGCAAAACGAATAATAAAACTGAAGAAAGAATTCGGAAGTTTTCGAAAATTTCTTAACACTATTCCAAATGAACTTCTCGCTTGTCAAAAAGCAATGAAAGAACATTTTGTTTTTATGGGACCGGAAATAACTAGGATGTTCGTGTTCAATATTGGAAAAATTCCGTTTCCTCACGAAAAGCAATGTTGGAAAAATACCAACACAAGGTTCGCGAAATAGATATACGAGAAATTTATTTTCGCATTCTCCGAACATTCTGATTAGCAATTCGTAAGAGGTTTTGCGTTGCTTGAATAATATTTTTATTCTTGAAAATGGAATATCCAGCAACGAATGCTGTCGCTCCTGCATCCACAACGGATTTCACGTTTTGTTCTGTAATTCCTCCATCAACAACTAATTCTGCTTGCGACGGCTCAATCATTTCAGCAATTGTTTCTACTTTTAAAATTTGCGACGAAATAAATTCTTGCCCACCAAATCCTGGTTCAACAGTCATTACGAGTACAATATCAACATCGTGCAGCACTTCGGAAATTGCATAAGCAGGCGTTGCAGGATTTAGCGACACTCCTGCTTTCATTCCCATTTTTTTGATTGTTTGAATTGTTCGATACAAATGTTTGCACGCTTCAACGTGAACGGTAATGTGATTGCATCCCGCTTGAGCAAACGAATCTAATAAATCGTCTGGGCGCTCGAGCATCAGATGCGCATCGAGAGGAAGATTGGTAATTTTTTTTATTGAAGAAATAATCATAGGACCAAACGTAATGTTTGGAACAAAATGTCCATCCATAATATCAAGATGTAACCAATCTGCGCCGCCACGTTCAAGTTGCTGTACGCTGTTTCTCAATGAAGAAAAATCTGCATTTAAAATTGATGGGGCGATTTTTATTTTTTTCATATTAGTGTTCAGTTACTTTTACTTTTTCCCGTGATACGAATAAATCAATTGTTGCGCCAAATGGAACAAAATCTCCCGGTATGGGATATTGGTCGAGAACGGTGTTCGGAGGGAATTCGATTGTATGTTCAAACGAAATTTTACCGATGGTAAAGTTCTTCGACTTGAGAAATGCAATTGCTTCGTTCAATGTTTTGTTTGTTACATCGGGAACACGAACTCTATCAGTGCTTTTTCCTTGGCTCACGACAACAGAAACTTGCGTTCCTTTGCTTACTGTACTCCCACTTGCTATTTCTTGGATAAACACTGTTCCCGCAGGATAATCGTCAGAAACAGAATATGATGGTTCGCCCATTAATAAACCGATGCGCTCAAGAGCGAATAGCGCATCTCGTAACGATTTTCCTTTTAATGAAGGAACGGAAACTTTTTCTTCGCCTCCACTCATAACAAGATAGATTCTTCTTCCTTTTCTGACGGCAGAGCCAGCAAACGGCGTTTGAAGCGAAATTCTTCCCGGCTTGATTTTCTGGTCTTTTCTTATTCCTCCGTCTAAGGGTTTTAAACCGAGCGAATCAAGCAATCGTGTGGCATCATCTTTTTTCATATTAATCACAGATGGAACAAGTAATGTTTCTTTGCTATGTACCAACGCAGGGATGAGGAAGTAATTGAATGAAGTGAACAACAAGATTAACGCAACAACGATGAAGAGAGGAATGCGAAATATTTTTTCTCGGAAATTATGTTTCATTCTGAAAAAAATATATGAAAATCACGTACACAATTTCAGCAACTTGTTTATTCTGTAAAAAAATTAAATGTAGATAAATAGCGACAACGTCGATGTTTTTGCCGTTGCGACTGGTTATCAAAATCCGCATTTCGTTGACCCGAAACCGGGAATTCCTCAAATGCCTTCACAACTTGCAAAAGTGACCAGCGAAATGGAACGCGATACTATGAAGTTCATTATTTCATCGCCGTATTTCAAAACCGAATCAACAATCATGGTTCGCCTCGTCCTTCACCAATCCATTTCCCTATAAATAGTTTGAGGGGAAGCCACAAACTATCTTTCTTTGTCGTTTTGAAAAAAAGTAAAAGAGGAAAGAAGAGCGTGAGGAAAATATATTTTTTCATAAATGTATAGTGTGTATTGTTTTTCTACTTTAGTTGAATTTTCTATAAAAGATAACTTTATGATATTGTGATTCAACGTTTTTTGCTGAATCGAAAACCAGCCACTTTCCGTCCGAACTCCAATCGCAGCAACCTCCAGATATTTGGTTATCAGTAAGTTTCCATTGTTTTATTCCATCGGGAGTAACTGCATAAATATTGTGCTGTCCGTTTTGCATTGAGATATATGTAATGAAATTTTCTGTTGGATGCCAACGAACACAACCTGCTTTATAGCCGCTGACATTTTTTGAAATATAATTTAAGACAGAGTATACTAAATGTTCCTTTTTAACATACGGAAAATGTTCTACGTGAACATCAACTTCATTCCCGCAATAGTTAAAACGACAGCGAGAAATTTTTTGATGAAGAGAGGAGAAAATTTTCTGCTACCATAATATGAACCGATTGCTCCGCCGCATAATGCTGCAAGCATCATCGGAAGTAATTGCAATGGTAATGATTGATTATTAGAAAGCGAGCCGACTATTCCCGCAACTGAATTAACGAGTATAAATACCGCTGAAACCGCCGCGGCAGTTTTTGTTTTTGCCCATTTCATCAAGAGTAGCAATGGTGTAAGAAAAATTCCTCCGCCAACTCCGGTAATTCCAGAAATTAATCCAATAATAGCACCGAATGAAAGTGCGATTGGCTTTGATGGAGACACCGTTACGTTTTCAAATTGAAAACGAAACATGAAACGTAAAGCAGAGTAGAGCAGCACAACACCGAGAATAATTTTTAAAATAAGTGTTGGAAGTGTAATATAACCTCCGAGAAATGCAAACGGAACAGATGTCATTGCAAACGGAAAAAATAATTTCCACGAGAAATGTCCCGCTTTCCAAAACTGATACGAAGTAAGACAAGCGACGGCGATGTTTAACACAAGGGCAGAAGGTTTTATCACTGCGACGGATAATCCAAACAATGTCATCACTGCAATGTATCCCGATGCGCCTGCGTGTCCCACAGAAGAATACAAAAATGCTACGGTGAAAATTGCAACAAAGAGAATAAGAAAAGAATCCAAGGACATCTAAAAAATTTTAAACATAAATTGCAAAGAAAGATCTGATATTTGAATGTGCTTACTTTGCCACCACAAGTTTTTTTGTACTCACAACATTTTCTTTTCCATTATTTATTTGCAACCGATAAAAATAAATTCCGCTTGTTAAATTTGCTGCATCAAATGTTACTTCGTGAGTTCCTTTTTCCATTCGTTCGTTGTTAATCAACGTTGCAATTTCTCTTCCAAGAATATCATACACTTTCAACGTAACGTTACCGGAAGTGGATAGTGCATAGTGGATAGTGGTGAGTGGATTGAACGGATTGGGGTAGTTTTGGGAAAGGAAAAAAGTAGTTGTGTTGTTTTCAAAACTTGGAACGCTCACAGTACTATCGTTGGGAACGAAGCCGTATAGAGACGTTCTATATCTATCGTGTCCATACATTGGCCATGGAAAATTTTCATACGCGGATGAAATGCCGGGGAGCGTCCACGCATAGAGGAGGTTGAGGGAGTGTTCTGTGGTTGTAATAGTTATCATATCGATGCTGCCGTTTTCATCAATATCTGCGAGGACGGGTGCGAAATACGGAATGCCTTTTGTTTTCAGGGGTGACCATTCAACGTGGGTACCGTCGAAGTTGTAGACGTAAATTTCGCTCGTATCAATACCAACGATTGAACTATTGTCTTTTGTAACAATGTTGAGGAAAGGAGACGAAGCAGTCAATTTACCAATGGTAGGATTATCGGGACCGCCAATGAAGCCGGACATCGGTTGGGTCGGGAGGATTTTGCCTTCTAATGTGGAAATGAGTAAGCGATAACCAGGGTACGTTTGCGTAACTATTTCAACTGTTCCATCGCCATTGAAGTCTCCAAGAGAAATACCTCCGCCTATGAAACCCACGCTACTTACTTGCCACTTTCGGAGAATCTGTGCTGCCGGCGTATATATGGCAACGTAGGAACTTTCAACGAACGGTGAAATAAATTTATTATGTGCTGTAATGATAAGGGGTCCGTATGGTGATTGAGGAAGTAGAGTAGCATGTAATGGTGGACCAAAGGAATAATTATCGATAGAATCCATTACTACAGGCCATCCAGGAAGTTGAGAACCATCGGGACGGAAAACATAAATAAAACTGGAATCATATAAATAGACTCCAGGTTGCGGGTTTTTCCACAGTAATGATGTAGTAACAATCTCGACAATGCCGTCGCCAGTTATATCTCCTACAGCAGGTTTCGCGGGAGGATAACCACTTACTACTTGTGGCCAACCTTGGCGAAGTTGTCCATTAGAATTGAATACCAGAACACTGCTTCCATTTTGTGTTATTATTTCTAACGTCCCGTCGTTATCTAAATCGTAAAGAACGACATCGTACGTAGCAATGTACGAGTCGTCGTGGAAATAGGCGGGAAAACCATTCATCAGTATTCCATCGGAACGGAACGCATAGACATTATGAGTAGCAAGGACCACTAAATCAACGGCACCATCGCCGTCAATGTCTCCCGCTGCTGTAGCATACGGAGGGTCGTTTGCCGGGAGTTGTTTGGGCCAACCGGGATAACGACTTCCATCGGAACGGAAAATAAAAATCATCCTCTTGTTTATTCCATTTATCCCAGTCGTAGTAACGATTTCGAGTTTTCCGTCGTTGTCGAAATCTGCAAGTGTCGGCGGCGAGATGATTGTGAACCCTGAATCGAACTGGAGTGGAAACCCGGGCAAAAGTAACGGTGCATTATTGCCTGCAACGGCAATGTTTGTGCTAAACATTGAAATACAGAGAAAGAAAAGGAAACGATAATTGAACATAGGATATAACAATTTTTAGAATAAGAAAAACTAAAGAGTAAGTGCAAAAATGTTTTTCTGTTCTCACTCCCGTTCGTTTAATAGATTGAGACTTTACTTAATGTAATATTGGCGCTTGCTGAAAACCACCACCATAGTTAAACGTCACGTATCCTACCCTTCCGCCGTTGTTAGCAACAACTTGTTGTTGAGTATTCGGGGGAAAAGGTGGGTCATTTGGTCCGGGTGTGATTTTGTAACTACCTGCCCCATTCCAATTATCTACATTTACTCGAAACGTTTTTGTATGATTCCCATAATCAATTTGTGTTGTTACAATACAAGTCGTATTCGTAGGAGTTCCGTTCCATTCATATACATAACCCCATATTCCATTAGCAGGGGTCAATGCAATAGTTGGAGTTGCCAAGAAGGCAAATGTCGCAGCAATACATACTGCAAAAAAATATTTTTTCATGAAATTGCTTGATAAAAAATTGTTATTAAAATTTACCGATAATTTAGTAATGTTTTTATGAAACGAAAAATGATGTTGTTAAGATAGTCACCATTTTATTCTCGAAAGTGTTCCTTGTATATTTTCATCACATTTTTTTGAACGTGATAATATTCCACATCTATAATCTCAACCACTAACTTCATTATGGCTCTAAAAGAAACAATAACACAACAAATGACTGCGGCGATAAAAAGCGGCGACAAAGTGCGATTAGAAACCATTCGTTCCGTTCGCGCGGGAATTTTGGAATATGAAAAATCCGGTAAAGGAGAAATCGCCGATGTGAACGTTTTGCAAATCATTAGCAATCAAGTGAAGAAACGAAAAGAGACGATCGAAATTGCACAAAAGGCAAATCGAATGGAAATAGTTGAAGAAGAAGAAGCGCAATTGAAAATACTGCAAGAGTTTTTGCCGAAACAAATGAGCGCGGAGGAAGTGCGAACGGAAGTACTCCGCATCGCAGAACAAGCCGGCTCGAAAGAATTTTCTAACGTAATGCCAATGGTTATGAAAGAACTCAAAGGCAAAGCAGATGGAAAGATGGTGCAGGAGATAGTGAAAGAAGTGATTCAGCCATAATTTTTAGTGAAGAATTTCCAATGTCAATGCAGAACGGAGAATAGCCAATTAAGTTCAATTCCCAACCAATTGAACATTGAATATTCTGCATTACAATTACTCATTTCTATGAACAAATAAGAATACCAATGCTCGATTTCATTCTTTCCATTTTTCTCATCCTCGGATTTCTTCTTGGTTTGAAAGAAGGTATGATAAAAAAAATATTTTCATTCCTTGGAGTATTCATAGGTTTATTTGTAGCGTATAAATATTTTCGTTTTGTTAATTTGTTTGTAATAAAACAGTTTCATTTGTCTCCGCAATTTTCTGCATTGCTGAGTTTTATTATTATTTTTCTCATCATCTATATCGTATTCAAAATTTTCTCTAAAATTTTTGAACCGAAGTCAGCATCACTTTCCGTTGCAAACAGAATTATCGGAGGAATCATTGGTATAGCACAAGCGGCTATCGTTTTAAGTTTTTTGCTCATAGGAGTAACTTTTTTTCAACTTATTTCCGATGAAATGAAATCGTCATCCGTCCTTTATTCAAACGTCGTTAACATTGCTCCTCGCATCATTGATATTTTTTCTACGTTCCTTTCACAACCGTACGAGCGAAAACCGCTTGATTCGCTTCAACAAAATTCACTTCCTATTGTTCTATGTTGTTTCCTTTGGAACAAGAAAAGATGAACGAATACTTGCAAGCATTTTCAAAGTTAGAATTTGACGCAGTCAAATCTCACGTTGCAACGTATGTCCATTCTTCGTTAGCCGTTTCACTCTTAAAACAAACAACTCCATTTGCATCGTTGCGCGATATTCGCTACGAATTGGACCTTGTTTCTGAAATGAAACAAGTCATAGTGAGTGAGGGTGAAATAAACATACGATTTTCAGATAATTGTCCGTTATATCTTTCAAAACTTTCCATTGATGGAGCGTATCTTTTTGCAGGAGAATTGCGTGAAATTTTTGAATTGCTCAACATAAGCAGAGTAAGTGAACAGTTTTTCGCAAAAAGAGAAAAGGTGTACATTTTGTTAGGTCAGAAATCATCGCAACTCTTCACGAATAAAATACTTGAATTCAATATCGAGCAAGCGATTGACGAAAATGGAAATGTGCGAGACAATGCAACCAAAGTTTTACGGGATATTCGTCGTCGCATTGCAGAACATTCCAATCAGTTGAGAAAAAAATTAGAAACGTTACTTAAGAAATGTATTGAAGACGGCGTTGCGCAAGATGAAATCATTACGACACGCGAAGGCCGAATGGTTATTCCCATCAAAGCAGAATATAAAAACAGCGTTGATGGATTTATTCATTCGTCTTCTTCGAGTGGATTGACCGTATTCATCGAACCATCGGAAACATTGCAACTCAACAATGAAATACGTTCATTGCATTTTGAAGAATATCGAGAAGTAGAAAAAATACTTCGTGACTTATCAAAACAAATTGCTGAACATCGCGATTCGCTACAACGGAACGTCGAAATTCTTGCTCAACTTGAAGTTTTACAAGCAAAAGCAAAATACTCGCGAGAAATACACGGAACGTCGATTCATGTTCGAGAAGAAGGTAGTATATTGTTGCAAGATGCGTATCACCCGCTGTTGTTCAATAAACATAAACGTAGCGAACTTGTTCCGCTCACCATAGAAATTGGTAATGGCTGGAATACGTTGCTTATTACTGGCCCAAATGCAGGAGGAAAAACAGTAGCATTAAAAACGATCGGACTTTTACAGACAATGATTCAAGCAGGTTTTCATATTCCTGCTTCTTCCAATTCGCATTGCAGAATTATCAAAAAATTATTTGTAGATATTGGCGATGAACAATCCATTGAAAATGATTTGAGTACGTTCAGTTCCCATCTTAACAATTTGAAAACAATTATCGAACATGCGGATAATGAAAGTTTAATTTTACTTGACGAACTCGGAAGCGGAACCGATCCATCGGAAGGAAGCGCAATTGCGGCATCGGTACTTGAGCATTTGACAGCGATGCATAGTTTTACAATTGCAACAACACACAACGGCGAATTGAAAGCGTTTGCTCAAAACACTAACGGAATTGAGAACGCCGGAATGGAATTCGACCAAAGAACATTGATGCCGACGTATCGTTTGTGTGTTGGGATTCCAGGAAGCAGTTATGCTTTGGAAATAGCACAACGTTTGGATTTTCCTAACTTCATTTTGCAGCAAGCAAAGAAGTATCGTGGAGAAATTCCGAATTATTTGGAAAATCTTTTAAATGAAGTGGAAAACCGTTCGCAATTGTTAAAAAGCGAATTAGAATCTCTCAGATTAGAAAGAAATACATTACATAATACGATTCAGGAGTACAAAACAAAACAAGATTCGCTTCAACGTGAATTGAAAGAAATACGCAGGAAAGCAATAGATGATGCGAATGAAATTATACTTTCTGCAAGGAAAACTATTGAACAAGCAGTACGGGAAATAAAAGAAACTGCCGCTGATAAACATATTCTCAAAAAACAATTCGATGCTGTTGAACAAGTGAAAAACGATTTTCGCCAATCACTTCAAGAATTAATAGATCCTTCAACTGAACCATCTGCATTGTTTCGTATCGGTGATTCGGTAAAAATGAAAAATGGAAATGAATTAGGAAAAATTGTTTCCAAAACAAATGCAGAAAACGAATATGTAGTTTCATTTTCTTCAGTAAAGATGAAAGCGAAAGGAAGCGATTTACAGTTGGTAAAAGAAAGTGAACAACAAAAGAAAAAAAATCTTCCTTCATCGTTTTTGCCGCGAGAATACAAACGCGAAATAGATTTGAGAGGATTATACGGAGATGAAGCAATTGTAGTAGTTGATAAATTTCTCGACGAATCGAAAGTTGCAGGGATGGAAAGAGTACATCTGATTCACGGAAAGGGAACAGGTGCGCTACGAAAACGAATTACAGAATTTCTTTCAACGCATCCGTTGGTGCAAAATTTTCAAATTGCAGAATGGAATGAAGGAGGAACGGGTGTAACGGTTGTAGAATTGGGATGATAACTATTGCTTGAAGTAGCAATTCATCAAAAAATATTTATCTTTACAAAAATTTTATTTACATATTTATATCACAAAAAAATTACATGAAAACACAAGATTTTGAAATTGAAGGAATGACATGCCATCATTGCATATTGACTGTAAGAAATGCATTATCAGAACTTCCTTTTGTATACGTGGAAGATGTACAACTTGGTAGAGTAACTGTTCGTTATGATGAAACAAAATTCTCACCATTAGATTTTCTGTTTGCTCTTGATAAAGTTGGATACAAAGTAATTCTCTAAATATCATTTACTGATATGAAGAAATACGAACTGAAATACTCATTCAAACATTTCCATAACGCGTGTAGAATAACGTTTTGAAAAAAATTTACAAAGCAATTTTTTCCTGAAATTATTTGTATTGCATTATTCGAAAAAATAGTTTTTTCAAATTCTAAATGAGAACTTTTCCGTTGTTCCGTTGGTTTTTTACTTTCCTTCTGACTATATTTTCCCGCAATTTTAAAAAATAAATACACGTAAAAGAGAAGTAAACATCATTTTATGGCAACAACTGCTGATTTTCGACCGGGAATGGTAATAAAATTCGACGGCGAACTATACGAATTAATAGAATTTCAACACGTTAATCCTGGGAACTGGCGTGCGTTTGTTCGTGCAAAGTTGAAAGGAATAAAAAGTGGAAAGACATTTGAAAATAGATTTCGCGCTGGCGAAGCAATTGAACAAGTTCGCGTTGAACGAAAACAAATGCAATATTTATACCACGACGGTGCAGGTTATGTATGTATGGATCAAGAAACGTATGATCAGATTTCTGTTCCTGAAGAAGCAATAGGAGAACAATCGCAATTCCTCAAAGAAAACACAGAAGTAGAAGTTCTTTTTGATGGTTCAAACATACTTGGATTCGAATTACCTGTTACCGTAGATCTCATCGTAACGAATACGGTTCCTGGTGTTAAAGGAGATACTGCAACAGGAGGAACAAAACCGGCGACGATGGATACAGGAGCAACAGTCAATGTTCCGCTGTTCATTAACGAAGGGGATAAAATTCGCATTGACACGCGTACCGGAATTTATATTGAACGTGTTAAATAATTTACAACGTGAAAGCCAACAAACACACTGAAGTTCCCATTCAAAAAAATATTGAGGAAGTAATGGACCTTACTTATATTCGCAATCTTGTAACCCTCATTTCGGAAAGTAACATTGACGAAATTGAAATCGAAGAAGCGGGAAAAAAAATACGCATTGCAAAAGGAAAAAATAATACTGTTGCAAGCGCAATTGTTCCGCAGCAAGTTTCAATTCTTCAACCGCCATCCGTTTCAGAAATCAAACCACTTGCCGCTCATACCCCATCAACAACGAAGGAAATTCGTTCACCGATTGTCGGAACATTTTATCATTCTCCCGCTCCTGATGCCGATGCGTATGTCGAAGTAGGAGCGCACATAAAAGTTGGAACAGTTCTCTGCATCATCGAAGCAATGAAACTGATGAACGAAATCGAATCCGACATTGAAGGGAAGATTTTAAAAATATTGGTCGAAAATGGAAAACCGGTGGAGTTCAATCAACCGTTGTTTTTGGTGGAGCCGGTGTAATTCATTTTAGATATACAAATTACAATTGAATTTTATTTCAACTTCTTGTTAAAAATTCAAATGCCAATATCCAAATCTCAAATAAAACACACATCCGAAATTTCAAATCTTTAGAATTTGTTATTTGAAATTTGTTTTGGATTAGTTTTTTGTCATTTGGAATTTTAACAAGAAAAATTGAAAATTATTTTCGAGTTTAAAAGATTGTTTAAAAAAATCCTCATCGCTAACCGCGGAGAAATTGCTCTTCGCACCATTCGAGTATGCCGCGAACTCGGCGTAAAAACCGTAGCTGTTTATTCCGAGGCAGATCGAGATTCGCTTCACGTTAAATTCGCCGATGAAGCCGTGTGCATCGGTCCTCCTTTCAGCAAAGAAAGTTATCTTAACATTCCACGCATTATCGCTGCCGCAGAAATTACCGGCGCAGACGCAATTCATCCTGGATATGGTTTTCTTGCAGAGAAAGCAGACTTTGCAGAAATTTGCGCAACGTCGGGAATAAAATTTATCGGACCGCCGATTGATGCAATTATTGCAATGGGCGACAAAGCAGTTGCAAAAGAAACTGCGCGTAAAGCCGGAGTTCCGGTTGTGCCGGGAAGTGATGGAGTTATTACCAATGTGAATGACGCACTGAAAATTGCAGACGACGTTGGTTATCCCATAATGTTAAAAGCAGTAGCCGGCGGCGGTGGAAAAGGAATGAGAATTGTTCGTCAATCTGATGAATTGGAAAAAGCGTTTCAAATGGCGAGCGCAGAAGCATCAGCGGCATTTAACAACGGCGATATGTACATTGAAAAATTTATCGAAAATCCGCGCCACATCGAAATACAAGTGTTCGGTGATAAATTTGGAAACGTCGTTGCAATGAATGAGCGCGATTGTTCCATTCAACGCCGACATCAAAAACTTGTGGAAGAATCACCATCGCCGTTTGTGGGTTCTGCATTGAGAAAAAAAATGGAAGCCGCCGCAGTAAAAGCCGCAAAAGCAGTGAAGTACGAAGGAGCGGGAACTATTGAATGTCTCGTGGACAAAGACGAAAATTTTTATTTTATGGAAATGAACACGCGCATTCAAGTGGAACACACGGTAACCGAAGAAGTGATTGACCACGATTTACTGAAAATGCAAATCAAAATTGCGGCGGGAATGCGTCTTCCGAAAAAAGCATTTCCGATTCGCGGACACGCAATCGAATGCCGCATCAATGCAGAAGACCCATACAAAGATTTTCGTCCGTCTCCGGGAACAATTACCGGATTTCATTTGCCCGGCGGTTTCGGAGTTCGAGTTGATACTCACGCATACAGCGGTTATCAAATTCCGCCATATTACGATTCGCTTATTGCAAAACTGATTTGTTTTGCTCCTACTCGTACCGGTGCAATCGAAAAAATGGTGGGAGCGTTGGAAGAATTTACGATTGAAGGCGTTGCAACTACAATTCCGTTTCATAAAAAAGTTATGCAGAACAAAAAATTCCAAGATGGCGATTTTGATACGAGTTTTCTTGAAACGTTTGAGTTTAAAGATTGATTTACTCACTTGAAATTTTTTTTCGATGATAACACGCTGAAACTTTTTAAAAACTTGAAACTCGCAACTCGTAACTAAAAAAAATTAAAATGAATTTCCCTAACAATTTAAAATACACCAAAGACCACGAATGGATTTGCGTGGATGGAAATATCGGAACAATCGGAATTACGGATTTTGCACAAAGCGAACTTGGCGATATTGTCTTTGTCGAACTTCCCTCGAAAGGAAAAAAACTTAAAGAACACGAAACATTTGGCACGATTGAAGCAGTGAAAACCGTTTCCGATTTATATGCACCCATCAGTGGAGAAATTGTTGAAGTAAATTCCTCTCTCGAATCTTCTGCCGAAGTAATCAACAAAGATCCATACAACGCTGGATGGATTGTGAAAATGAAAATCGCAGACGCAAAAGAATTGAACGCGCTTCTCACTTCAAATCAATACCGTGAGTTAATTGGAAAATGAACACGCTATCTTCGCACGAACATTGTCTTAACTGCGGAGAAAAACTTGTCGGAAAATTTTGCTCAAAGTGCGGACAAGAACTAACGCATCTCAATGTTCCGTTCTCGCATATTGTCAAAGAATTTTTAGGCAATTATCTTCATTTCGATTCGTATGTAATTTCCAGCATAAAACTTCTTCTCTTCAAACCTGGTTTTCTCACCAAAGAATTTATCGAAGGAAAACGTGTTCGACACATTCCACCGCTACGAATGTATTTCTTCATCAGCGTTCTCTATTTTCTTTTCGCTCCAACGGAAAACCAAATCCGTTTTGCCGACAAAAATGACGTAAAAGAAACGGGTGGAGTTTCCTTCAACAAAAACTATGGAAATAATGTAAAACTTTTTGTTGCTGATGATTCATCACGACAAGATTCGCTTGCCTTCCAAATATCACCTAAAGAAAAAACCGGTTTTGAAAAATTTCACTTGGAAAAACTATCGCGAAAATGAGTTTGTTGCTTTTGAGCGAGATATTTCTACTCGGAATTGCATTTATGGTAACAATAGTTATTACTGCGTTATTATTTTAAAATGAACTCCAACTTTATTTACATTTTTTGCTTTGCGATTAAAAGAGAATTGTATTTAACCGCGAAGGAACGCAAAGTTTAGCGCAGAGTTTCGCGAAGTAATTTTTTCTTCGCGCAATAATTCTTTTACTAAATAAAACTCATAATGTCAATCAATTTTTTTTCCAAAGAAAATTTTTCTTCGCGCCACATCGGTCCCGATGAAAACGAAATTCAACAAATGCTCGAAGTCGTTGGCGCAAACTCGCTTGATGAATTTATTGCAAACGTTATTCCTCAGCAACTTCGCACAACGTCGCCGCTCAAACTTCATCGCACACAAAGCGAACAAGAAACGCTTTCGGAAATTTATTCTATCGCATCGAAGAATAAAATTTTTCGCTCGCTGATTGGAATGGGATACAACGACACGTTCACGCCAACAGTAATTCAGCGCAACGTGTTGGAAAATCCCGCATGGTACACTGCGTACACTCCGTATCAGGCGGAAATCGCGCAAGGACGATTGGAAGCGTTACTCAATTTTCAAACAATGGTGATAGATTTAACGGGGCTTCCGATTGCCAACGCTTCGCTTCTCGATGAATCCACAGCAGCAGCAGAAGCGATGACAATGTTTTTGCGAATGAAAACAGAAATCACCAATCCGACATTTTTTGTTTCGGAACAATGTCATCCGCAAACGATTGACGTAATTCACACACGCGCAAAACCCTTGGGAATAAACGTCATCGTCGGAAATCATTACGAGTTTCAATTTTCGGAAAATGTTTTTGGTGCGCTTCTGCAATATCCGACTACTGATGGAGCAGTGAATGATTATAGTTCGTTCTGCGAACTTGCGCATAAAAATAATTCGTACGTTGTTGTTGCGGCAGATTTATTGAGTTTGGCGTTGCTCACTCCTCCGGGAGAATTTGGCGCGGATTGTTGCGTGGGAAATTCACAGCGATTCGGCATTCCAATGGGATATGGCGGACCACACGCGGCATTCTTTACAATCAAAGATGAATTTAAACGACAAATGCCGGGAAGAATTATCGGCGTTTCAATTGACTCGCGTGGAAAAACTGCGTTGCGAATGTCGTTGCAAACTCGCGAGCAACACATTCGCAGAGAAAAAGCAACATCGAATATTTGCACAGCACAAGTTCTTCTCGCAGTAATGGCAAGTATGTACGCCGTGTATCACGGTGAAAATGGAATTCGCAATATCGCTTCTCGAATTCATCATCTCACAAAAATTTTTGCAAATGGATTGAAACAACTTGGTTACGAAATTTTCTACGAAGAATTTTTCGATACGATTCGTGTGAATGTTGAAAATAAATCGCGGACAAAAATTCTTTATTCTTTAAAAGAAAACGAAATCAATCTTCGACAGTATGATGATGGTTCGCTTGGAATTTCTTTCGACGAAACGTGCGACGAAAATATTGTCAATACACTTCTCGAAATTTTTAGCACAAATTCTTCTCGAAAAATTTCATTGAACGAAATCACAAAAAATATTTCATACAATTATGATGGAACAATGAAACGCACGAGTCGGTATCTCATGCATATTGTATTCAATAAATTTCATTCGGAAACGGAAATGCTCCGCTACATTCGCTCGCTCGAAGAAAAAGATTTGTCGCTTGTACATAGTATGATTTCACTCGGCTCTTGCACGATGAAACTCAACGCAACAACAGAAATGATTCCTGTAACGTGGAGCGAGTTTGGAAAATTGCATCCATTTGCACCACTCGAACAAACACAAGGTTATCAAGAATTATTTTCACAATTAGAAGCGATGTTGAAAGAGATAACCGGATTTTCCATTTGCTCGTTGCAGCCAAATTCAGGAGCGCAAGGAGAATACGCGGGACTACTTGCGATTCATCGTTATCACGAAAGTAAAAATGAATCGCATCGCAACGTGTGTTTAATTCCGTCATCGGCACACGGAACAAATCCTGCGAGCGCAGTAATGGCAGGAATGAATGTTGTCGTTGTTCGAGCGAATGACGATGGAACAATTGACGTTGATGATTTAGAAGTGAAAGCAAACGAACATGAAAAAAATCTTGCCGCGCTTATGGTAACGTATCCATCAACACACGGCGTGTTTGAGGAAAGCATAAAAGAAATTTGCGCAATTGTTCACAACCACGGCGGACTTGTGTATATGGATGGCGCAAACTTAAATGCTCAAGTTGGTTTGTGTTGTCCCGCAGAACTTGGCGCAGATGTGTGTCATATCAATTTGCACAAAACGTTTTGCATTCCTCACGGCGGCGGCGGTCCGGGAATGGGTCCTATTTGTGTGAACGAAAAACTTGCCAAGTTTCTTCCATCGAATGTAAATTTATTTTCGGAAGATAGCAATTGTAACGCGGTTTCCTCAGCGATGTGGGGAAGCGCAAGTATTCTCGTTATTTCGTGGGCGTATATAAAAATGATGGGAGGCGATGGACTAACACGCGCAACGCAACTTGCAATTCTCAACGCGAATTATATGGCGAAACGCTTGGAAAAATTTTATCCAATTTTATATAAAGGTATAAATGCTCGCAACGCGCACGAATTTATTTTGGATTGCCGAGAATTTAAACTGAGTGCGGGAATTGAAGTAGAAGACATTGCAAAGCGTTTAATTGATTACGGATTTCACGCGCCAACTGTTTCATTTCCCGTTGTCGGAACAATGATGATTGAACCAACAGAAAGCGAACAGAAAGATGAACTCGATAGATTTTGTGATGCGTTGATTTCGATAAGAAGAGAAATTGAGGAAATTGAAAACGGAATGTATCCGAAAGAAAATAACGTTTTGAAAAATGCGCCGCACACCGCTGATGTTGTTACCATTGATAATTGGAATTTTCCGTACACACGCGAGAAAGCCGCATATCCAACGAAACACATGCGCGAACGAAAATTTTGGCCCAGTGTCGGTCGAGTGAACAGCGCATACGGTGATAGGAATTTAGTGTGCAGTTGTGTGCCGATGGAGAAGTATTTATATGAAGAAAAAATTTTGCCTTAAAAATCAAAACTCACATTTTTCATTTGATAATCTCAATTCAACTCCCTCGGCAAAGCAAACTCAATCTTCTCATCTACACGTTCGAGGTTTTCTATGCCAATATTGCCAAATTGTTTTATCACTTCATCAATCACATCGCGCACTAAAAATTCCGGAACCGACGCGCCGGAAGTTAAGCCAACTGTTTTCACATTTTCAAACCAATCAAAATTGATTTTCGTTTTGTCTTCAATCAAAAACGATTGTATGCCGAAACGTTTTGACGTTTCCACAAGGCGATTAGAATTAGAACTATTCGCTGAACCAACAACCAAAATCAATTGACATTCATTTGCAAGTTCTTTCACAGAATCTTGTCGGTTTTGTGTTGCGTAACAAATGTCATCCACTTTCGGTGATTCGATTGCGGGAAATTTTTTCTTCAACGCTTCAACAATTTCTTTTGTATCATCGAGCGAAAGCGTTGTTTGAGTGAGATACACAATTTTTCCATCGTTGATCTGTAATTTCTCAACATCATTAACAGTTTGCACAAGCGTCATCTGCGCGTACCCCATTGTTCCCAATGTTTCCTGATGATTTTCGTGGCCGATTAAAATTATGGTGTAACCTTTGCGAAAAAAATCTTGTGCTTCGATATGCACTTTTGTTACGAGCGGACACGTTGCATCAATCGGCAACAATTTGAAATTATTTGCATTCGATTTTACGAGCGGTGAAACTCCGTGCGCACTGAACACAAGATAACTTCCGTTCGGCACATCTTCCACACGTTCGACAAACACTGCGCCTTTGTTTTCCAAATCTTTTACAACGTGCGTGTTGTGCACAATTTGATGATACACGTACACCGTTCCGAATCGCTGCAGACATTCTTCGACGGCAAAAATTGCTCTATCAACACCAGCGCAAAATCCGCGAAAGGGAGCGAGAATAATTTTTTGTAACACGTTCTTTTCGGTATTAGTTAATTGTTATTGGTTAATCGAGCTCGAGAATAAACTAATTATCTATTCACAATTAGCGAATAACCAATAACAAACAACGATTCACTAATTCAGTTGCGCACTCACTCTATCCACCAATGTTCGTTTCGGAACTGCGCCGATGATTTGGTCAACGACTTTTCCACCTTTGAAAATCATCAACGTTGGAATACTGCGAATCCCAAAGTCCATCGAGATTTGCGGATTGGAATCCACATCTACTTTTCCGACTTTGAGTTTGCCGTCGTATTCTTTTGCAAGTTCTTCGACAATCGGCGCAATCATTCTGCATGGACCGCACCACTCTGCCCAAAAATCTACGAGTACCGGAGTTTGTGAATTTATTACTTCTGTTTGAAATGTACTGTCTGTTAATTGTAAAGGTTTCATTTTTGTTGGTTCGTTTGTTGGTTAGTTAGTTAGTTTGTTTAATAAGTAATTGAGTATATGAGATAATGAGAAGTTGAGAATATTGTGTTACGCATATCTCACATCCCACATCTCAAACCGAAAATCATTTCATAATTGAAATCGTATCTTTGCCAAAGAATTGTTGCACTTGTGAAAACAATTCGTGCGAAGGCGTTACGGAATATTTCGTCGCGCGAAATCGTTTTACTCCGTTTCCGTTCAATCCTTTCACATTAATATAACAAGAGCAAGTTCCTGAAAATTGTTCGAGAATTTTTTTCAAATCAAGAATGGATTTTTCCTGCGTTTCATTTGCATCGAGTGAAATCGAAATTCCTTTTGCAAATTTTGTCATTACCTGTTCGATGGGAATTATTTCGTCTACAAGTATTTTCAACGTTTCACCATTCGTATCAGCTTTGCCAATCACCATCACGATATAATCTTCACGAATAAATTGCGAAACTTTCTCGTACGTTTTAGAAAACACGATGCACTCACCTTTCCCCGAAAAATCTTCCAACGTCATAAACGCCATTTGTCCGCCTTTTTTATCAATCTTCTTTTTGATGTCAACGATAATTCCGCAAACGCGAATCGTTGTTCCATTTTGTGCTGAACTCACATCAGAAAATTTCGCCGTTGAAAAATTATTGGCTTCAATTTCGTACTGCTGCAACGGATGTCCCGAAACATAAAACCCAAGAACAGATTTTTCTCTCGCCAATGTTTCACGCTGACTCCAGTGAAGTTTATCATCGAGCGGAGGAAATTTTATATGCTCATCATTTTTTGATGCGCCGCCAAAAAGTCCCGATTGATTGCGCGAATAATGTTCTTGCACCGATTGTCCGAAAATTATCAATCGCTCGACAGAAGCAAACAACGACGCGCGATTTTTATTCAAAGAATCAAATGCTCCGGCGCAAATCAATCCTTCGAGTGTACGTTTATTCACAAGACGCAAATCAACATTCTTCACAAACTCAAAGATGTTAGAAAATTTCTTTAACTCTTTTTTTGCGCGCAAAATATTTTCAACGGCAGTTTCGCCAACGCCTTTTATAGCGCTCATTCCGAATCGAATTCCATCATTCGTTACGGTGAAATCAACATCGCTTTCGTTCACATCAGGCGGAAGAATTTTTATTCCGAGTTGTCGGCAATCGTCAATAATTTCTGCAATGCGTTTGTTATCATCTAATTCCGTTGAAAGCGATGCGGCGATAAATTCATTCGGATAGTACGTTTTCAAATACGCAGTTTGATACGCAATCATAGCATACGCAACGCTATGCGATTTGTTGAATCCGTACGATGCAAACTTATCAATCAAATCAAAAATCTCTTTCGCAGTTTTTTCTTTCACTCCATTTTCTACTGCGCCTTTCACGAATTCTTTTTGCTGCTTCGCCATCAACTCTTTATCTTTTTTTCCCATCGCGCGCCGCAACAAATCTGCTTGTGCAAGCGTGAATCCCGCTATCTCACTCGCCATTTTCACCACTTGCTCTTGATACACAATAACGCCGTACGTTTCTTTTAAAACCGGCTCGAGTTTCGGATGCAAATATTCGATTGTTTGTTTTCCGTGTTTGCGCAAAATAAAATCGTCAATCATTTCCATTGGACCGGGACGATACAGCGCGTTCATTGCAACTAAATCAGTGAACGCATTCGGTTTCAACTTGCGAAGCGAATCTCTCATTCCAGCACTTTCAAACTGAAACACGCCAGTTGTCAATCCTTTTGCAAATAATTCAAAAACTTTTTCATCTCCTTCAGGAATTTTTTCCACATCAATATCAACGTTATGATTTTGTCGAATCATCTTCACGGCAATTTCCAACACGCGCAATGTTTTCAACCCGAGAAAATCCATTTTCAGCAAACCGACTTTCTCCAAATCGCCCATTGGATATTGCGTTATGTTCACTTCGCTGTTCGGTGCTTTGCACAACGGAACGTATTCATCAATTGGTCCCGGCGCAATCACCACTCCCGCCGCGTGAACACTCGCGTTGCGATTCATTCCTTCCAGCACAAGCGAAACATCAAGCCACTCCTGAATTTTTTCATCGGTGTTTTTTCGTATTTCTTTCAACTCAGGGATTTCTTTGAACGCTTTAGATAGCGGCATCACTTCGCCTTGAATTGTCGGAATCTGTTTAGTCAGCGGTTCAATCGTTGAAAGTGGAATTCCCATCACTCTGCCGACATCTTTCAACACTGCTTTCGATTGCAATGTGTTGAACGTAATAATTTGTGAAACTGCTTTCTCTCCGTATTTTCTTTTCACATATTGAATAACCAACTCGCGTTTCGTATCAGTAAAATCAATATCAATATCGGGCATCGAAACTCTATCGGGATTTAAAAATCTTTCGAAGAGTAAATCATATTTCAGCGGGTCAATTGTTGTAATGTCAAGCGAATATGAAACAATACTTCCCGCCGCGCTTCCTCTTCCCGGACCAACCCACACGCCCATCTTTCGCGCTTCGCGAATAAAATCCTGCACGATGAGAAAATATCCTGCGTATCCCATTTTCTTAATAGTAGTGAGTTCGTGTTTCAAACGTGATTCAATGTCGTTATCAAAGTTGGGATATCTTTTTCTTACGCCATCGTATGCAAGTTTTGCCAAATATTCATCGAGTGTTTTTCCTCCGGCGTCTGAAGGCAACAGAAAATTCGGAAAGTGATTTTCTTTTTCTTTAAATGTAACATTGCATTTGTCCGCAACCTCCATTGTTGAAGTAATCGCTTGAGGAAATTGTTTGAACAGTTTCTGCATTTCCTCCGCACTCTTGAAATAAATCTGGTCGGTTCCGTATTTCAAATCCTTGTAATTGAGCGGCGCGCCATTTTGACTCGCTTCGGGAATAAGCAGCATTACATTATGTGCAAGCGAGTGTTCCTGTTTGATGTAATGATTATCGTTCGAGCAAATCAATTTCAAACCAAACTCTTTTGCAAACTTCGGAAGAAATTCGAGAATAGGTTTTTCAACTTCTAATCCGTGGTCTTGCAACTCTAAATAAAAATCTTGCCCGAATAAATCCGTATAATCTTTGCATACCGCTTTTGCTTTATCATAATTTTTCATCACGAGATAATCTGCAATCACACCGACGGGACAAGCAGAAAGACAAACAATTCCTTCGTAATATTGTTTCAGAATTTCAAAATCAATGCGCGGCTTGTAATAAAATCCTTCCGCGTGCGCGATGGAAGAAAGTTTGATGAGGTTTTTGTAGCCGAGTTCGTTTTTCGCAAGCAGTACGAGATGATTATACACACCGCGGCCTTTGTCTTTGTCCTTGCCTTCCACGCGAGCGGATTTATCGAAACGGGAAGTTCCGTGTGGCGCAATATAAAACTCGCTTCCGATAATCGGTTTTATTCCTGCTTTCTTCGCTTCGAAATAAAACTCAACACAACCATCCATTACGCCGTGGTCTGTGAGCGCGACGGCGGGCATTTTGTTTTCCACTGCGGCGCCAACAATTCCCTCAATCGTAGCCGCGCCGTCGAGCAAACTGTAATGCGAATGATTATGAAGATGAACAAATTCTGACAAGGAAGTTCTTTGTTATGCGTTATTAGTTGATTGATGAATTGAAAAGAAGCGGGACAAAAATACGAAAAAAGAGAAAGGAAAAATTTTCCGTACTTGCAAAAAAAAATCAAGTCGTCAATAGATTTTTTAACTTATTGTTTACGCACTTTTTATCTTTTGTACGGCTGCAAAATTCGGATGCTGGGTATTGCTCTATAATGTTTTGTATTGAACGTGCATAGAGGTACGTTTTGAGAAACTGCAGTTTGCCCAATTAAAGCATCTATAATTCCAAGTCCAGAAGAGAGATAAAATTTAGAAAAGATTTGAAAGGCAATTTCGCAATCGTCAAGGGTGGGCGAAACTATTACAAATTTTGAAATTTCTTGCTCGACGATAAGTTGCTCACGTCTATTAACACATCCTTGAATTTCTTCCATCGCGACAAAACCACTGATGACAAGTTCTTCATCATCAAGAGAGTCGAGCCATTCAATTGCGGAGGGATGCTTTCGTAAAATATCTACAAGGATATCAGTATCAAGAGAAAGCATTATGCCCGTACTCTTTTTTGAGATTGTTCCCGAAGTTCACGAGCAAATGCAACGCTATCGTGAATATCTTTTCTGTTCCGCCATAACCCCACAAGCTTGGAGTGTAAAAGTTTCTTTGCCGTCAGCCGTTGTTTATTTTTTGGTTTCTCAAAAAGGAGAATCATCTCAACACGTTCGCCCTTCTTATAAGGCAAGTCGCTAAGAATAACTACTCCATCTTTTTCAAGAGTAGTTTGTAATCGTATTGCATTCATAACAGTAGGATTTTTTTCGGAACAAAAATACGAAAAAAGAGTTTTGAAATTTTTATTGAAATAATGGTAAGTGTTCTGTTACTCCAGTTTCTCACTTAATCGTTCACTCACTTTAACGATGTCATCCTTTCTTGCAAGAAGTTCGAGCCAGTTACTCGGGATATGTTCCACTCCGTATAATATTCCTGCCAAACCACCAGCAACTGCACCCGTTGTATCAGTATCATCACCAAGATTTACAGCGCATAAAACTGTTTCTGTGAATGAATTGCATTTTAACAAACACCATAGACTTGCTTCAAGTGTATGAAGAACATAACCGGTAGAGGATATTTCCTTTTCTTTGAACTTATTTATATCAACACTTAAAATTCTCTTGAACAAGAGTATTTCCTCTGAATGAATTTTATACGACTTAAGAAATTCAGGAACGTGAATTTTCACTTGCTTGTAGGCAGAGACTTTATCTCTCGTTTTCAAAAGTTGAATCGCATATTCAACATAAATAAAACAAGCAATGACCGAACGAATATGTGCGTGCGTAATAGATGAAACTTCTCTCACAACCCGAAATCGTTCTTCAATGGGTTTATCAAATAAATAAAATGCAAGCGGAAGTGTTCTCATCAACGAACCATTGCCATTTGAGTTAATATCATCTTGACCAGAATGATAAGGTCTAATTCCTTGATGTAATCTTTGAATTGCAATTTCTGTCGTTCCGCCTTTGTCAAATACTTCACCGTGCGGAGTCCAAAAATTTTCATACATCCATTTCTCAAAATTATGAGCAATATCCTGTAAATCATATCCCTTGCATAAACTTTCTGCAAGACAAAACGTGAGAGAACTGTCATCCGACCAAGTTCCCGGCGTTTGGTTATGTGTTCCAAATCCTATCATTTCTGTGATAGGATTCTCGCTCAATGTTTTTCGAGTATTAAACTCTACTGGAACGCCTAATGCATCTCCAACCGCAATGCCCAATAACGCTGATTTTATTTTACTGTGTTCAATTTTCATATGTGTATAATTGTGTTATGTGTTATATCTCCAAATGCTTTCCAACGAGCATTACATTCTATTTTATTTCTTGAATAACGTTATTCCAATAAAAAGACTTCTACATTAAGTTTCAATGTCTCCTTAAGTAATTGCATATAATCTTCTTCAAAATCTACATAAACATCTTCCTCCCCGCCGTTTTTATCAAAGATGTATTGGCACAATAATCCGGGTAAGATACTTTCGCTATCAATTTCCTCTTCTGCATCTTCACCAAAACAATCAACTACTTGTGGTTTTGTGCTTTCAAGATATTCAAGAAATTCTTCCGATTCGTAAATCTTGTTCAACTCTCTGCAAATCTCATACGTTTCTACTGTCTTCTCAAGATGAATTGCATAATTATTTGCAATGAACATTACTTGATGTGCATTATTCACAAGAAAGACAAGTACTGCTAATGATGAAGGAACTAATCTTGTTGGCTCCGAAGGTAAGTTATACGTCGCGAATGAAAACCACTTTGATGTGTTGCTTCCGTAATCCACTTCTTCCGATTTGTGAAAATATACCGTATCATTCGCAATATAACCGCTAATATCTGTTCCATTACTTGTGGAATAAATTTCTCTCGCAATTTTTTGAGGAGATGCATCGGGTGGTAATGTGATTTCTTCGTAAGGCGGAATAATAACATCATCGTTATAGTGTGATAACGTTATTAATTCAGAAGCATTTTTGTGTTGTGAAATGGGAAACATAGTTTTATGAAGTTTTTTTAGTGATTGATTAAATTTGTTCCGAATAAATACAATGATAAAAAATTGCCGATCCTTTTAAACTACGCCAACACAAATCCCGTTCTTCCGTTTGTCGGTTCTGGTTCTTTGTAAAAACCACGAAACGATTCACCTATCATTTGCAAAACATATTCTTGTGTGAGTTTTTCACGTTCAAATGCTGCAACAATTTCTAAATGTTTCACCAAGTTTGCAATAAAAGCGCCGGTAACTTTCTTTCTTTTCATTTCGGAAAGAACTTCGTCATCAAATAAGGAAATGATTTCCTCACTTTTCGTTTTACTTTCCACAAGCGAAAGGTATAGGTTAGAATCAATAACGTTTACATCAATAATCAAATCAAATCTTCCGGGACGACTTGCCGCTAAATCAACTAATCGTTTGTCATTTGTCGTCGCCAACAAAAAAAAATCGCGTTTTACAAATCCATCCATCTTCTGTAAAAAATTTGCAAGTTGTTTGGTGTATAATCCCTCCTCACGCGATCCCGTCATTAAATCAATATCGTCCACACATAACACAACGGGAGAAAATAAATCAATAAACTGAAACAGAGATTCAATGCGATGTTCATTTCCGTTGGTAAAAACAAATGTTGCTTTTCCTTTACACGCATTAGCAATAGCGCGAATGATTTTTGTCTTTGCCGTTCCTGGTTTTCCTGCAAACAAATATCGCAGTGGTTTCTGAAGAACGTGATGCTGCGATAATGCTTGAATGAACAACGAAATATGGCTCAGAATATTTTCCGGAAGAAATATGTGGGAAAGATGTTCTTCTCCAAAATTTATTGGACGAACAAACACATCATCGCTATCCTCAGTCCATTGATTCGTACACATTTCCACCTCCAAAAACGCATTTCGATACGGTGAATGTTGTACAGATTCACGAATAATGTACTGCAGTAATTCTTCGGAAAGCTTCGATTGCATCTCAAGTCCCAAACAAAAAATTTTGTTGATAATATCTCCGTGTTCCCGAATACGGCGAAGAGCGACGTCATATAAGGCGTTATGATAGCGCAGGGTAATATCAACATTTGCATTGGAAACGCGTTCATCGTTCTTCCCAAACTCATCGCTCACTGAAACGAGGTGGGGTTTTACAAAATGGTCATCGGTTATCCCTATCATCCGGAGCACTTCGATTGTTTCCGACTCTTCCTTGCGTGAGTACATACGATATAAGTATGATTTTATAAACTCGTATAAATATAAATGCACATCTTTCTCGGAAGAAGTTGGCGTATGTTTTGTACTCTGTTGATTTTCAAAGAGATGACTTTTTCTCCCGATATCGAGATTACTTTCCATAATTGTATTGTTGTTTAAAGTGTAAAAAAATAAGATGATTTTAGAAAACCTTTTTATACTTATGTTCGTATTTCCCAGAAAGAATGCTTAAACCAGTCATCACATCTCCAAGATTTCGCAACCCTTCAAAAGCGTTGAGATGAAGAAATTTTTTGGGAAATATTTTATCTATGCCATTCAGTTGATCATCAATAATGAGAAAATTTATGATGTCGTATGATGTTGTGCGAATCCATTGTTCAATTTCCTTTCCTCTATTGTAAGGGCTTGTGAACTGTTTAACATCCGTAAGATCACCATTCCCAAGCATCGGCGTTTTGTCAATGATTTCCCCGCGAACTCCATTCTTCTTGAGAAGGTTCTTGAGTTCTTCGAAATCCCAAAATACTCGTCGTGCAGAAGTGATAACTATTTTTGCATCCGTAATTTCCGTCAATTCATTTAAGTTTGCTACCGCATTTTTGTCAAAGGGAATATTCAATGCATTGGCATACACATATCCGTCTTTTCGATACGGGCAAAGCACACCGTCTATATCGAGAAAAATAATCCTGGCTTTTTGGTAAATTTCTTTCTCTGCCATTATTCTCTTTGTTCGTCTTTTTATTGTTCGATGAGGTTTTGTCTGAAACATTTTTTTTCCAAATTTTATGAAATAAAAATACGATTCCCGTTTCCAGAAATCGTATCATTGAATGATAATTTTTTGTAAAATGCTCTTAAATGTTTGCTTCCTTAATTCCTTTTGCGGCTTTCAAAACCATTGTTCTCAACTCATTCGGTTCTATTATTACGACATCACCTCCCCAACTCATTATCCAACCAAGCATTTCCGATAACTCACTGACTTTGAAAGAAAGCAAGATTCTTCCATCCGGTTGAATCTCCAACATTTGATGTTCATTCCAAATTCTGTTTTTAATAACGTGTGCCACTTTTGAGGAGAAGAGAAGTTTTATGCCTATTGATTCGTCTCCACAATAAGTCTCCCAGGATTCATAATATATCTTCCTAATATCCTTAGATGATGGTTTTGAGAAAATAGTTTTTTTTTCATAAATCTTCACAATATTATCAACATAGAATTGTTTTACACTGCCTTCACTATCCCCAATCAATAACCATTCTTTCATCGTAGGAATAAGTTTAAATGGATTTACAGCTCGTCGAACAAGCACATCATCAAAGACTTTGTAATAATCAATTTCAATTTGTGTTTTTTTCTCTATCGCTTTCACAAGTTGAATGAAGATGTTAAGTGTCTTATCTTGTAATTTTAAGGTTGTCAATGAAATGTTTTTAGGAAATGTTACAACACGATTCGATGAAAGCAGATACTGTGACAGTAGTTTATTATAATCATCACTCTCCAAAACGTTTAACAATCGAAGTTTCTTTTTTATACTATGGACCTTGTACCCCATTTTTCTAATCGCTTGCAAATCACGATTGATAGTAGGAAATTCTACGTTAAATAAATCCGATAAATCCGATTTATCATATTTGTTCGGTTCTTTCTCAATCAAGGAAAGAATTTCAATTTGCCGTTTCAGCATTTCAAGCGGAGAGGATTTTTTCATAAACGTTTACCAAATTCTCAAACAAAGAAAGAAAATTTTTCCATTCGTGAAGATTGGTGAAATTAGTGGCGAAAATTTTTACTCAAATGAAAACCTCTCACGAAGAATATATATCCCTTGCAATACGAGAAGCAGAACGCACGTTTGATGAGAATGAAGTTCCCGTTGGCGCAATATAAAACTCGCTTCCGATAATCGGTTTTATTCCTGCTTTCTTCGCTTCGAAATAAAACTCAACACAACCATCCATTACGCCGTGTCAGTGAGAGCAACTGCAGGCATTTTGTTTTCCACTGCGGCGCCAACAATTCCCTCAATCGTAGCCGCGCCGTCGAGCAAACTGTAATGCGAATGATTATGAAGATGAACAAATTCTGACAAGGAAGTTCTTTGTTATGTGTTATTAGTTGATTGATGAGTTGAAAAGAAGCGGGACAAAAATACGAATTTTTTGTGAAGGAAGATTTTTAATCGGAGCGCAATTCTTTTGCGTCTCATTGTTTTAATTGTATCGCATTTGCATTTTCAAAATATTTATCAATGAGCCAATGTACAGCATATAATACCGGAGTCATTGCGATTGCAACTAAAAATTTATAGATGTAATTCACGATACCAATCGCAATTACAACGTTGAAATCCCATCCTGCGCCAATGTAAAAAGCAATAAACAATACAACAAAACTATCAATGAATTGCGAAACAAGAGTTGAACCAGTTGCACGAAGCCAAATATTTTTACTTCCAGTGAGTTTTCGAATATATTGAAACACCGATACATCAATTATTTGCGAAACTAAAAATGCTACAACAGAACCGATAATAATCCACATTCCTTGTCCAAGAATAGTATTAAATGCATTATCCATATCCAACATACCATTTGGGGTAAAACGTAACAGCCAAAAATCAGCTCCGTGCAATTTTATTGCTATAAAAATGATCACGTAAGCATAAATAATCAAAGCAGCAGTAACAAAAGAAATGAGTCGCACACTTTTTTTTCCATAGTACTCATTGATAATGTCCGTCAAAACAAATACAAATGGCCAAAGTAAAACTCCTGCTGTTAAATTAAACGAGAGTTGTTCTACGCCAAGTATATTAAATCTGTACGGCTCTATTCCAAGTGTTTGTTCAAGCGAAAAAATTTTTACTCCGATAAATTCGGCAAGTAATGCATTGGCAAGAAAAAAAGAACCAAGAATGTAAAAGAGAACTGTTGATTTAGTTTGCATATTTTTTCGATAGTTACAAAACGAAAAAAAGCAATCTCTCACAAGATTGCTTTTTGTGGACTCTATAAGACTCGAACTTATGACCTCTTCCATGTCAAGGAAGCGCTCTAACCAACTGAGCTAAGAGTCCGTTTTATTTTTTGAGTAATATTTTAAAATGGTGCCGGGGATCGGAATCGAACCGACACAGAACGCTTTACGTTCTAATGGATTTTAAGTCCATCGCGTCTACCAGTTCCGCCACCCCGGCGTTTTATTGAAAACATTACTTTACCTCATCAGACGAGGCGCCGAGCGGATTCGAACCGCTGCATAAAAGTTTTGCAGACTTCTCCCTTACCACTTGGGTACGGCGCCTAAAAAAACAAAAAAATAAAATGCAAAAAGGAAAAAAATGAAGATTATCCAGGTCAGTATTCAATCACGATGAGAATTCTTATACACGAACAAATCACATTTTTTCTTTTTGCATTTTTGAGCGGGAAACGGGATTCGGACCCGCGACATTCACCTTGGCAAGGTGACGCTCTACCAGCTGAGCTATTCCCGCAACGGAGTTTAGAAATTTTATGGGCAAATATAAGAGTTCAACAAGAAATGTAAAACTTCTTTTTCAAATACTATCGAGAAATATTTAAAATAATATATTCCATTGTACCTGCGGGAACAAGAACTTTAACGGAATCACCTTTCTTTTTTCCTAAAAGCGCTTTACCAATTGGCGAAGTAACAGATATCTTATGATTTTCAAAATCAGATTCTTCTTGCGATACCAATGTATATTCTAGTTCTCGTCCACGTTTTTTTTCTCTGAGTTTTACTTTAGAAAGTATATACACTTTATCATTCGGAAGGTCTTTTGCAGCGATGATACGCGATCGAGAAAGCGTGAGTTCAAGTTGTACAATACGGTCTTCGAACATTTGTTGCTCTTCTTTTGCTGCGTCATATTCGGCGTTTTCGCTTAAATCGCCATAGGAGCGAGCAGATGCAACTTTTTGTGCAAGTTCTGGTCGTACAACTTTTTTCATTCGCTCGAGTTCTTTTTCCATTTCATGAAATTTTTCACGTGTTAAATAGACGACGCCGTTGTTGCCTTCTTTCATAAATGTTTTTTTTGTCTTCGTAGTAGTATATAATATGTAAGAAAAAAAAACCAAACCCGCATTGAAAACTGATTCAACGCGGGTATGGTTAAATTTTACGGGTAAAATTTACGTTTTTCTTGTGTAATTGTCAATAGAATATCCAAAAAAATTATCGCTGTTGTTTCAATAATATAAAATGTCCTAACTTATCTCGCTTCGTTTGCAAGTATTTTTCGTTGGAAATGTTCGGATGTGTTTCTAAAGGAACACGCTCAACAATTTCTAATCCGTATCCGTGCAAGCCAACTATTTTTTTGGGATTATTCGTCATCAATTTCATTTTTCCAACTCCTAAATCCCGCAATATTTGTGCGCCGATTCCATAGTCGCGCAAATCCGGACGAAAACCAAGTTTTTCATTTGCTTCTACGGTGTCTGCTCCCTCGTCTTGTAATTTATATGCTTTTAATTTATTTGAAAGTCCGATTCCTCTTCCTTCTTGTCTCATATAAACGATGACTCCCGAACCTTCTTTTTCAACAAGTTTCATTGCAGAATGTAACTGTTCATTGCAATCGCATCGCAAAGAATGAAACACATCGCCGGTTAAACATTCCGAATGAACTCGCACAAGCGTTGCTTCATCACGACGAATTTCTCCTTTCGTCAACGCTATATGTTCTTTTGCATCGGTTTCGCTTTTGTAAAGATGAACGTGAAAATCGCCGAACATTGTCGGAAGGTGAGTTGAAACAACACGTTGCACAAGTTTCTCGCGCTGCATTCGATATTCGATGAGCGATTTTACCGTAATCATTTTCAGTTGAAATCGTTCAGCAATTTTTTGTAACTGAGGAACGCGCGCCATCGAACCATCGGGATTGAGAATTTCGCACAACACCGCCGCGGGATAAAGTCCGGCAAGTTTGCACAAATCCACCGATGCTTCCGTATGTCCCGCGCGGCGAAGAACTCCACCATCCATTGCACGCAACGGAAACACGTGTCCCGGTCGCGCTAAATCGCTTGGCTTTGTATTTGCATCAACGAGCGATTTCACTGTTCGCGCTCTATCAAAAACAGAAACACCCGTCGTTGTATCGTGAACGTAATCAATCGAAATTGTGAACGGCGTTTCGTGCAGCGATGTATTGCTCTCGACCATATAACCGAGTTTCAGTTCTTCCGCTCGTTTGTTCGTAATCGCTGCGCAAATTATTCCTTTTCCATCCGATGCCATTAAGTTGATAATTTCCGGCGTAACTTTTTCTGCCGCGCAAATGAAATCGCCTTCGTTCTCGCGGCTTTCGTCATCAACGACGATGATGACTTTTCCCGCGCGAAGTTCTTCAATCACTTCATCGATTGAATGGAATTTTTCTGCCACGTTGGATGTATTCATACGAATTTAGGAAAATTACTAAGTACAAATGTCAAATGACAAACAAATTTCAAATTCTAAATTTCAAAAAAACTTGTCATTTGAATTTTGTTCTTTGAACTTTAATAGAATTTTTTTTAGGATTTAAGTTTTACAAAATTTTTTTGTATCACTAATCTGCTTTTCGCGATGCAATTGCGGACTTGTCAAATTTTACTTTGACATTATCGGCGATTTGAACAAGGACGGTTGTTTCTTCAACGCCAACAACAGTGCCATGCATTCCACCAATAGTTGTTACTTTATCTCCTTTAGAAATCGCATCAAACATCTTTTGTCGCTCTTTTTGTTTTTTTTGTTGCGGGCGAATTATCATAAAATAAAATACCGCGATGATGAGAAGGAACATTATGATGGTACTGAACATACTTCCGCCGCCATCACCTTGCGGAGCCATTGCTATTATTTGATTCATAGGTTATAGTTAGTTGTTTTGTTTTAGGTTGTGTTTGTTAAATTTTTAGTTTGTTACAATTGTTATTTTGCGTTCACAATTTCAGTTTGCCTAATTATTTTTTCTACTTCGCTTCTGTAGTTTTCTTTTCCTATACGCATACTATAATGAGGTATCTTTATAATTTGGTATTTCGTTTTGAAATTTCTAAGTAGAATATTATAAGAAATACTTCCGAATGCTATTAAAATTGGATTTGTAGGATTTAGGTCTAATAATTCTTGTTCGAAAATAGCGACATTATGTTCTTCAAAATCTCTATTCAGTTTTAAAAAAGAGTGAACTGTTCCAGAAATTATTTGTTCGAAATCTTTGATAATATCAGTCATATATGCTCCATAAAGCCCGGTATTCTTAAAAGCATATCTAATTTTGTAATCTTGAGATTGTGGTTTCGAGTCATGAAAATTCCCAAAGGTATTTTCAATTTTTCTAGAAATATTCAATCCGACCATTATTATATTCGGATTTATTTGAACAAGTATATTTGGGTTAAGATCTAAGTCAAATATTTTCAAATCTCCAATATTCGATTTCGGTGTTTTTCCTTCATTAGCCCATATAGCCCAACTCGCAAAGTGTCCGCACTTATTTGCTATTTCTAAATAATGACTTCTTTGAATCATAAGAGAATAGCAAATAGGATACTTTTCTTTTTCTTACACATCATTTTCCAAAACTTCTTCTCCCACTCTCACTCCTCATCGCCATCGAAGCAAGCATTTCTCTCTTCCATTCCGCAAAACGTTTTTCTCGAATTGCGTTGCGTGTTTCTTTCATCAGCCATTGATAAAAATACAAGTTGTGAATTGTTGC
>VGWC01000007.1 GCA_016873775.1 Ignavibacteria bacterium
TTTGCGCAGTGAGACGATAGAAATACATTCCGCTCGAAAGCGTGCTTGCATCAAACTGAACTTCGTTCGTTGTAAAAGAAAAAAACTTTTGAGAAAAAAAAAGAGAATTATAATGAGAGAGAAAACTGTACTGGTGTACACAGTTCACAATTTATTGCCACGTTAAAAAAGTTGGAAAAAATGCGGGGAAAAAATTCTCAAAGAACAATTTCATTTCGCATTTCTCGGAATTCAACAGAACTAAACGTTCAATCGCCAAAGAATCCGGCAAAAATTCCGAAGTTTAACGAAATTCCTTTTCCGGAAATCGAACTGGGAAATCCGACAATTTTATTTTTTGCATCAAGTTTCCATTCGGGCGAAGTCATTCCTACATATCCCGCACCTACGCGCATTCCCAACCATTCTAATATTGCGTATTCAATGTTCAGTGAAATTTGATACGTATAAAATTCACCGTCTATTTGTTGCGAATATTTGTTTTCGCTGTACAATGAATCTCCAAAATGCGTCCAAATATCATCCCATACTACTTTCGAATTATTCGTTCTCCACAATCGTAAATTCATTTCACCGCCTCCAAGTGTAACATCAAGCGCAATGTCGAATCGTGGCGCTATCGGTTGAACATATCCAACGAAAAAACCACCGTAACTAATATCAAGTTGAAATTCCCTCAGAAGATTTTCTGTTGTTACTGTTCCGCTTGCACCCATTCCTCCCATACGAATATTCTTGAGAAACATAATATATCCGTATCCTTCGCCACCGTACATCAATATTCCTTTGTTAGAGAGTTGCCCTGCTTTTCCTTTTGCAAGAAATATGTTCAAGTCTTTTGTATTCAAGAATAAATAACGAGGAGTAAAACCACCTGCGCCGCCTAATTTAAAACGATGCGACGGTTTATCACGAACATCAAAAAAATTATCATCCGTGGTTATCGAATCATTTTGCGCAACGGAAAGAATTGTCAAGAGTAATGAAAATATTATTGTGAAGAAAAAAAATCGGTATTTCATAAAAGTAATGTTTGAACATAAAAAAAAAACGGTTCAAAATTAGAAAAAAGAATACAGAGCAACAACTTGCTTTTTTTTCTTCAGTTTTTTTTTAAGGTAGTGCAAAATTTCTTGTATTGTGAAACGATTGTTCATAGTCCTTTATACGCTCGGAAGTCTGTTGAACCGCCTGCGCTATTCGGTGATTTTTGATTGCCGTGCAAAAAAATATTCAACTCAACTTCGATGTTGAAACGCAACACTGGAAGTAAAATTGATAACTCATTCAAACTTCCGATGTTGTTGAAATTCCGAACGAATTTTCTCTGCTGCAAAATTATCCGAATCCGTTTAATCCGGCAACCGTAATTCGTTATTCGTTATTCGTTATTCGTGAATAGTGTTGTATCGTTGAAAGTGTATGACGTTTTCTATCGCTTAAGCGTAACACAAAACGACATTGTACGATACAATGAAACAAAGAAGTTCGTTCTTTTGAAATAACAATCTTCAATCCAGCATTTACAATAAAAAGGCGATGTCGTTCGATATTGCCTTTTGTTTTTTTTTGCTATTCTCCATCGAAACTCGTACTTTTTCCCCGCAAATATGAGCGGTGAAATTCCACAAACTCTACTGCTTCGCGCGCGAGTCAATCTTTCAACTTTCAACATTGAGCATTATTTTTGCAAAATGATGTATTTTGCATTACAAATTTTACACACAATTATTTCTTGACAATGGGTTTTTGGTCTGAGTTTCTTATCATTTTCGTTTTGATCTTGCTGAATGGTTTCTTTGCAGCATCAGAAATTGCTATTGTTTCTACTCGACGCACACGGATTAAAGATTTAATCGAAAAAGGGAAAACTCGCGCAAAAATAGTCGAGAAATTGCAAAGTAACCCCGATACGTTTCTTGCAACTGTGCAAATCGGAATTACTGTTGTCGGTTCGTTCGCTTCCGCTTTGGGAGGTACAGCCGCAATTCAATACTTAAAAGAACCTCTGCGACAACTGCAGATTCCGTTTATCTCAGAACATAGTGAGTTTATTGCAATAGTTATGGTCGTTACTCTCATTACGTACCTATCATTAACAATTGGAGAATTGATTCCGAAATCGCTTGCACTTCGATACTCGGAAAAATTTTCATTACTCATTGCACCTTTCATACTCCTCCTTTCAAAAATTTTTTCTCCTGCGGTAAAAGTATTAGTTGGAACAAGTAATCTTTTTTTGAAACCATTTCACGACCAAACAACATTTTCCGAATCGAAAATTTCCGAAGAAGAATTTCGCATTATGCTCGACGAAGGAACAAAGAGCGGTATCATTGATAAAACCGAACACGAACTTATTTCGAGCATTTTTGAATTTACCGATACTACGGCAAAAGAAATTCTTGTTCCGCGCACAGATGTCATCGCAATCGAAATTACTTCCGAAAAAGAAAAATTGCTCCGTCTCGTTTCTGACGAAGGATATTCGCGGCTTCCTGTATTTCAGGAAAACCTCGATAATATTCTCGGCATTGTTTATGCAAAAGATTTGATTTCTCTCGCCGAGCATAAAGTCATTGTGCTGCATGATATCATTCGTCCGGCGTATTTTGTTCCGCAAACAAAAAAAATCAGCGAACTCTTGCGCGAAATGCAACAGCGAAAATTACATATTGCTATCGTGAACGATGAATATGGCGGCACTGCGGGAATTGTAACGATGGAAGATATTATCGAAGAAATCGTTGGCGAAATTCACGACGAGTACGATGACGAATTGAAAGAAATTGAAACAACTGCCGATGGTTCGTTTTTAGTGAACGGAAAAGTTTCCATCGGAGATTTTAATGAGCGTTTCGGAAGTTCCATTCCCGAAGAAGGGGAGTACGATACGATTAGCGGATTTATTCAAAAACTTGCCGGAAAAATTCCCGAAGTGAAAGAAGAAATCCGTTATGATAGCTGGACGTTTTCCGTAGTGAAAAAAAGCCAGAGAAAGATTCGGCAAATACAAGCGAGGAAAATTGCAAGTTCGGAGTTACAAGTTTCGAGTTAATCGTTATGGACAAACAACTCGCAACTCACAACTCGCAACTTGTAACTCACAACTCGCAACTCGCAACTCGCAACTCGCAACTTGCAACTCGCAACTCACAACTCGCAACTCGCAACTCGCAACTCACAACTCGTTTAGGAATCTTCGGCGGCGCATTTAATCCTCCTCACGTTGGACATTTAATTGTTGCAGAAAATGTGCGAGAAAAATTGCAACTTGATAAAATTATTTTTGTTCCAACAGGAAATCCACCGCACAAATCGAATGAACAATTAATTGACGGAGCAATGCGTTTACAAATGGTGCAACTCGCAATCAAAGGAAATAAATTTTTCGACATCAGCGATGTTGAATTTTTGCGAAAAGATTTTTCGTACACCGTTGATACTCTCAAACTGTTTCAGCAAATGTATCCACAAACAGAATTATCTTTCATCATCGGCGCAGATAATTTTTTAGAACTCCACACATGGAAATCGCCGAAAGAAATTTTTTCTCTTGCATCCGTTGTGGTAATGAACAGAGAAGGTGTTGTGATGAATAAAAATGAATTTTCTTCGCTCGTAAAATTGGTGAACGTTCCGAATATTGAAATATCATCGAGCGAAATCCGAAAGAAAATTGCGCTTGGAAAATCAGTGAAGTATCTGGTCTCGGAAAAAGTGGAGAAGTTTATCGTGAAAAATAAATTGTATAAATGAAGGAAATACCAATGACAAGCAGCAACTTATCTTCAATCAATGACAATCGCTACACTTATAAACTATGCATAATTTCAAATTCCCAATTTCAATTTTATTTATTGCAACGGCAATTTCTTTTTCACAAACAATCGAAAAAGAGCAAACAAAAATTCATAACGTACTTATGCAACAAAGAACCGCATGGAATAACGGCGATATTGATGGCTATATGGAAGGATATTGGAAATCAGATAGTTTGGTATTTACAAGCGGAGGAAATGTTACGCGCGGATATGATTCGACGAAAGCGAAATACAAACGTAATTACGATACTAAAGATAAAATGGGAACACTCGAATTTTCTGATTTGGAAATTTCCGTTCTCGAAGAAAACGTTGCGTGGGTGTTAGGAAAGTGGAAACTGAAACGTGCAAACGATGAACCGCATGGAATTTTTACACTCGTAATGAAAAAGTTTGATGGAGAGTGGAAAATTGTTCACGACCATACGTCCAGTAACAATTAGAGCGATAAAAATAAATGTTGTCTAAAACGGATGAAGAGTTGGAGCAAAGAAAATTACTTGAAGAACGTTTTGTATTTTTTTACATATTTTTTTTCCTCACTTCATTCACTGGATAATTGTAATTGTTTGTAAAATATCTAAAACCAAAACCTAAAACATCAAATCTAAATTCAGAAATCGAAAATGGAAAATTATTCAAACGTTATCATCATCGGCTCTGGTCCTGCGGGATTAACTGCCGCCTTATACACAGCAAGAGCAAATCTTTCTCCGCTCGTATTCGAAGGATTGCAACCTGGAGGTCAGCTTACTATTACGACTGAAGTAGAAAATTATCCCGGTTACGAACACGGAATTATGGGACCGGAATTAATGAACATTATGCGAAAGCAAGCGCAGCGATTTGGTTCGCAAAATGAATTTAAGATTGTAACAAACGTTGATTTCTCCGTGCGTCCATTTAAAATATGGTGCGACAACGAAATGTATTCAACTGATGCGGTTATCATTTCCACCGGCGCATCCGCGAAACTTCTGAATCTTCCTTCGGAACAAGAATTTATGGGATACGGTGTTTCTGCATGCGCAACGTGCGACGGTTTCTTTTTCAAGAATCAGGAAATTGCTGTTGTGGGCGGAGGAGATACTGCTTTGGAAGAGGCAAATTATCTTACGCGGTTTGCTTCAAAGGTTTCTGTTATTCATCGCCGCGACTCATTGCGCGCTTCCAAAGTAATGATTGAACGCGCAGAAAAAAATCCGAAAATTCATTTCATCTGGAATTCCGTCGTTGACGAAGTTCTGGGAATGGATAACAATGGAAAAAAATCTGTTACCGGACTTCGTTTAAAAAATATCATTACCAATGAATTTTCAAAACTTACCTGCGCAGGATTATTTATTGCTATTGGTCATCATCCAAACACGAAATTATTTGAAGGACAAATTGAACTTGATTCGCACGGATATATTCTAACGAAAGGAAAATCTACGGCAACAAATATATCCGGGGTCTTTGCCGCAGGAGATGTTGCTGACCCTACGTATCGTCAAGCAGTTTCAGCCGCGGGAAGCGGTTGTATGGCGGCTATTGATGCAGAACGATGGTTAGAAAATTTGTAAAACGTGTGTTTAAAAAAAATGGTAGTTTTGGATTGTTGATAAATAATTTGTCAAATATTATTTCGCTTCAAGCAAAAAAGGTGGTACCCAATAACAATGAGGAAGGACGCAGTAAAAACCGAAGAGTCGAGATTTCTTTAACAGCGAATAAAGGAATGTTCGAATGACAAAATTTCCCATCGGAATTATTTGAAATGCCAACGCTTCTTACAATTTGACAACATTGCACATCTGTCAATCTTCAATGTAAAATGTCAAAAACTTGAATTTTCAACGAATTATACGTTTTTGGCTTTACGAGTAATTTGGCATAATACTTGTAATAATAGAACCGATTTCAACCACAAATTTTAAGAAGAAAAAAACATTATGGCATCAAATAAAATTATAGGAATTGATTTAGGAACAACCAACTCGTGCGTTTCCGTGATGGAAGGAAACGAGCCGGTTGTTATCGCGAATTCGGAAGGCGGAAGAACTACGCCATCTATCGTCGGATTTGCGAAGAACGGCGAGCGTCTTGTCGGTCAATCGGCAAAACGTCAGGCAGTTACGAATTCCAAGAACACAATTTTTTCAATCAAACGTTTTATGGGACGATTTATGGATGAAGTGAACGAGGAAATGAAACTCGTTCCGTATAAAGTCGTGAAGGGTGAAAACAATACTGCGCGCGTTTCCATTGACGACAAAATATATTCGCCGCCGGAAATCAGCGCGATGATTCTCACGAAGATGAAACAAACTGCGGAAGATTATCTCGGCACAAAAATTTCCGAAGCGGTGATTACTGTTCCCGCATATTTCAACGATGCTCAGCGACAAGCAACAAAAGAAGCAGGAGAAATTGCCGGTTTGAATGTGCGAAGAATTATCAACGAACCAACTGCGGCTGCGCTTGCGTACGGTTTGGATAAGAAACATAAAGATTCAAAAGTTGCTGTGTTCGATTTGGGCGGTGGAACGTTTGATATTTCCATACTTGAACTTGGCGATGGTGTGTTTGAAGTGAAATCCACCAACGGCGATACGCATCTTGGCGGAGATAATTTCGACCAGCGCATTCTTGAACATCTTGCCGATGAATTTAAAAAACAAGAAGGCGTTGATTTGCGCAAAGACCCGATGTCGTTGCAGCGTTTGCGTGAAGCGGCGGAAAAAGCGAAGATGGAACTTTCGCAATTGATGCAAACGGAAATCAATCTTCCGTTTATCACTGCAACTGCCGATGGACCAAAACATTTGAACATCAATTTAACGCGCGCAAAATTCGAGCAACTCTGCGATGATTTATTCAAACGTTGTATTGTTCCGGTAGAAAACGCACTACGCGATGCAAAACTTTCTCCACAACAAATTGATGAAGTAGTTCTTGTCGGTGGAATGACGCGCGTTCCCCGTGTTCAACAACTCGTAAAAGATATTTTCGGTAAAGAAGGACACCGAGGCGTGAATCCCGATGAAGTTGTTGCGGTTGGCGCAGCAATTCAAGGCGGAGTTCTCACCGGTGATGTTACCGATGTTCTTTTGCTCGATGTTACTCCGCTGACGCTTGGAATTGAAACAATGGGTAACGTGATGACACCGATGATAAAAGCGAATACAACAATTCCGACAAAGAAGAGCGAAGTATTTTCAACTGCTGCGGATAGTCAACCATCAGTGGAAATTCACGTTCTGCAAGGCGAGCGACCGATGGCAATTGATAACAGAACGCTCGGAAAATTTCATCTCGATGGAATTCCACCGGCACCGCGCGGTATTCCACAAATTGAAGTAACGTTCGATATTGATGCAAACGGAATGTTACACGTTCTCGCAAAAGATAAAGCGACGAACAAAGAGCAATCCATTCGCATTACATCATCGAGCGGATTATCGAAAGAAGAAGTAGAAAAAATGAAACGCGATGCTGAAGCACATGCAGCAGAAGACAAAAAGAAGAAAGAGGAGATCGAAACGCGCAATCAAGCGGATAATCTCGTGTTCCATACGCGAAAGCAAATAAAAGATTTCGGCGACAAGTTGGATGCTGATACGAAAGCGAAACTTGAATCTGCGGCGAATTCGTTGGAAGAAGCCGTGAAGAGCGGAACGGAAAGCGACATCAAAGCAAAAATGGAATCGCTGAATAATCTGTGGAACGATGCTTCGACGAAAATGTACGAAGCGGCGAAAACTGCTGAAGCGCAACAACAAACTTCTTCGCAATCTTCTTCATCCGATTCCGGAAAGAAAGATGGCAAGGCAGTGGAGAACGCTGAATTTGAAGTTGTGGATGAGAAAAAGAAATAATTCGAACTCAATATATCATAGGCATCTTGAGAAATTGAGATGCCTATTTCTTTATTTTCACTCAATGATACACTTTTCTTTCCTGCCGTTACTATCTTTTCGTTTCAAAATGAGAACGATAGAATATGAAATACTTCCTAAAAAAAAATCGTTTTCGTTTTTTCTTCTCTTACAAATCTTTCTCGCGTTCTCATTACAGCAATCATTATCATTTTTTATTTTATATCCGTGAGTAGCGATAGAGTGAAATACTGTTAATTCACACAAAACCGTATTTCGATTCTGCCAACTACTTTTTTCGTATTTTTCTCCGCAAAAAATGTATCACACAAAAATCATCTCGAGCGAAAATCTCCATTTTTCGTACGGAGAACATATTGCTTTGCGCGGAATTTCTTTTTCCGTGAATGAAGCGGAAATATTCGGTTTGCTCGGTCCCAATGGAGGCGGGAAAAGTACAATATTTAAAATTCTCTCAACGACTCTTCATCATTCCAATGGAATTGTTTCGATATTTGGGAACAACATTCAAAACAATGAAAACGAAATCAGAAAACATATCGGCGTCGTGTTTCAATCGCCAAGTCTCGACGGGAAATTATCGGTTGAAGAAAATATGATTCATCAGGGACATTTGTACGGTTTACGTGGAACATATTTGAAGCAACGTATTGAAGAATTGCTTTCCCATTTTTCTCTTGCGGAACGCGCGAATACGTTTGTTGAAAAACTTTCCGGCGGATTGCAACGACGAGTGGAAATTGCAAAAGCGTTGCTTCATTCTCCAAAGTTGTTGTTACTTGACGAACCAAGTACGGGGCTTGACCCTGGCGCGCGCATTGCAATGTGGGAATTGCTTTACGAATTGCGTGAAAAGGAACGCATTACTATTGTATTGACAACACATCTTTTGGAAGAAGCAGAAAAATGCGATTGCTTGGGAATTCTTGACGAAGGAAATCTCGTTGCTGTTGGAACTCCTTTTGATTTGAAAAGAGAAATCGGCGGTGATGTTGTTTCCATTGGAGCGGAAAATGCGAGTGAACTTTTTTCAAAAATTCAAAACCGTTTCGGTAATAATGTAATGCTTATCGGTTCTATTATTCATATTGAACGAGAACGCGCACACGAATTTATTCCGCAACTTGTTTCTGAATTTCCGAACGAAATTACATCTATCACACTTTCCAAACCGTCGCTTGAAGACGTGTTTATTCATAAAACGGGAAAGAAGTTTAGCAATTCGCAATCAACAGTTAGTGTGTTGTAAAATGCGTGTGAAAATATTTGCAATTCTTGTTTTACACAACGGAAATCACCACTCAGAAATTTAAAATCCAAAATTCTCAATGACTTTTTTTCTTCCTGTTTATACGTTAAGCAAACGTGAACTCATCCGATTCTTACGACAAAAGAGCAGAATCATCGGAGTTGTTGGTTCACCGTTGTTGTTTTGGTTGCTAATTGGTTCAGGAATTGGAACAACATTTAAAATTCCCGGCGCAAAAGAAACGGAAGGATATTTAGAATATTTTTTCCCAGGAACAGTGTTGCTTGTTGTACTTTTCACATCAATCTTTGCTTCCATCTCTACCATTGAAGACCGAAGAGAAGGATTCTTGCAATCTGTTCTTGTTTCTCCCGCTCGACGTTCAAGTATTGTGTTGGGAAAAATTCTCGGCATAACAATTCTTGCAACACTCCAGGGAACGATGTTTATATTATTAGCACCGTTTGCGGGTGTCTCACTTACTTTCGGAACATTTATTTCGACAGTTCTTACTATTATTCTTATTTCGTTTGGACTTGCGGCGTTGGGATTTTTATTTGCGTGGCGGCTTGATTCGACACAAGGATTTCACGCAATAATGAATCTTGTATTTGTTCCTATGTGGATGCTTTCGGGTTCATTATTTCCAACAAGCGGCGCATCGTCGTGGATTGCGCTGATTATGCAATGCAATCCCCTATCGTATATGCTGGATATGTTGCGGCATATTTTATACTGGAATAATGATATGAGGAAAATTAGTTTGAATCCATTCGGAATTTCATTCCTTGTTACGCATATCTTTGCGGCAACGATGTTTATTCTTTGTGTAATTTTAGCGAAAAAAAAATGAAACCACTTTCTTTATTCGAACGCGCGCTGTGGGGAATATTATCGCTTGTGATTTGCGGTGTTATTGTCCTTTGGGTTTGGAAAACGTACAAGAAAACAGAAACAAATGAGGCAAATGGTGTTTCGTTACGAATTCCTCTTTCCGATTTTTCGCTGATGAATCACTATGGAGAAAAAGTAACGCGCAACGATTTACTCGGAAAAATTGTTGTCGCTGATTTTATTTTCACCAGTTGTGCGGGCGCATGTCCAATTATGACGACAAAGATGATAGAACTTTCAACAATGTTTAAATACGAAAGAGAAATTCGTTTCGTTTCATTTTCCGTTGACCCGGAAACAGATTCCCCGGAAGTATTAAAACAGTATGCAAAAAATTTTGGTATCCGTGATTCTGTACAATGGATTTTTTTAACAGGAGAAAAAAAAGAAATTACAAGTTTGGTAAAAAATGACTTTAAACTTGCGTTGCTCGATTCCGGCGGAACGGAAGAAGAAACAATTATTCATAGTCAACATTTTGTATTATTAAATGAACGCGCAGAAATTGTTGGTTATTTCGATTCGGAAGATGAACAAAAAATGCGCGAACTGTATTTCAAGATTCGAAACATACTTCAGCAGAACAAACAATGATTGATTTGCTTCCCACATTCAATGCTATTCTTAATTTCACAAGTTCAGTTTTTTTGTTTCTTGGAAGGGAAAAAATACGAGAAGAAAACAAAGCACAGCGTAAAACAATGATGCTTTCTGCGTTTTTACTTCCATACTGTTTTTCCTATCGTACATCACCTATCATTCATTGCGTGGTTTGACAAAATTCTTGGGAACAGGAGTCGTAACGTTGATTCACAGCAGTGAAATGGATGAAGGCAACTACGAAGTTGAATTCAATGCTTCAAACTTATCGAGCGGAGTGTATTTCTATCGTGTAACAGGCACGACGATTGATGATAGAAATCATTTCACTTCCGTAAAGAAGATGATGCTCAATAAGTAGCGTCGAAATTTTGTTTGACAAATTCAAGGTCGAGAAAAATTTCTTTTCTCGACCTTTTTTTTTTCTCCATTTTGCTTTAACTTGTGCCACAATTTTTTCACAATTTGAGATGTGAGATTTGCGATGTGAGTTTTAAAACCACACGAATCCTTGACTCCTCGAATCCTCAATCACTTTTTTTTGAAAGGCAAAATTTTATGACAACAATTATTGACATTTGGGCAAGAGAAATTCTCGACTCGCGCGGATTTCCAACAGTAGAAGCAGAAGTCGTTTTGGAATGTGGCGTTCACGGACGAGCGGCTGTTCCGAGTGGCGCATCAACGGGAGAACACGAAGCGGTTGAACTTCGCGACGGTGAAAAAAATCGTTTCGCAGGAAAAGGAACGATGAAAGCCGTCGAAAATGTAAATACAAAAATCGCCGAAGAACTCATTGGTTTCGATGCGCTGGACCAAGTCGGCATTGATACCTATATGTTGCAAATGGATGGAACGCCGAACAAAGCGAACTTAGGAGCGAATGCAATTCTCGCAGTTTCTCTTGCGTGCGCAAAGGCATCGGCGAATGCGTTGGAAATTCCGCTCTATCGTTACATCGGCGGAACGAATGCAAAAGTTCTTCCTGTGCCGATGATGAATGTTATCAACGGCGGAAAACACGCAGACAACAACGTGGACTTTCAAGAGTTTATGATCGTTCCTGCGAATGCACCGACATTTGCTGAATCGCTGAGAATGGGAGCAGAAATTTTTCATTCCCTCAAAGGCGTTTTAAAATCGAAAGGATTGAACACAGCAGTCGGTGATGAAGGTGGTTACGCGCCAAGTTTGAAATCGAACGAAGATGCGATTGAAGTAATATTGGAAGCGATTACAAAAGCGAATTACAAACCAGGTGAAGATGTGTTTATCGCGCTCGACCCCGCAGCAAGTGAAATGTTTGAGAAAGGAAAATATTTATTCTACAAATCATCGAAAGAAAAATACACGAGCGAGCAAATGGTGAAGCATTGGGCGAGTTGGGTAAAAAAATATCCGATTGTTTCGATTGAAGATGGAATGGCTGAAGATGATTGGGACGGATGGAAAATGCTCACGGAAGAACTCGGCGGAAAAATTCAACTTGTCGGCGACGATTTGTTTGTAACGAATACGGAACGTCTCGCAATGGGAATTGAAAAATGCGTTGGTAATTCGATTCTTATCAAAGTCAATCAAATCGGAACGCTGACTGAAACGCTCGATGCAATTGAAATGGCAAAACGCGCGGGATATACAAACGTCATTTCTCATCGAAGCGGAGAAACGGAAGATGCAACGATTGCCGATATTGCCGTTGCGACCAATGCGGGACAAATCAAAACCGGTTCTGCAAGCCGAACGGATAGAATTGCAAAATACAACCAACTCCTCCGCATCGAAGAAGAGTTGGATACGAATGCAGTATTTGCAGGCGTTTCTACGTTTCCGCGATTAGCAAAAACGAAGAAGAAGAAATAATTTTTTTCTCACGCGAAGACGCGAAGACGCTGAAAAACTTCTTTGCATCTTCGCGGCTTTGCGTGAGATAAAACAAAATGAAAATTTCCATCACGGTAAAACCAAACGCGAAAACGAATGAAGTACTTCAGCAAGATGATGGAAGTTTTCTTGTAAAAGTAAATGCTCCTCCGAATGATGGCAAAGCAAACGAAAAAGTGATTGAACTTCTTGCAAAACATTTTTCTGCAACAAAACGGAATGTGAATATTGTAAGCGGAATGACGAGTAGGAAAAAGATAATTGAAATTATTTAGCCACGAATTTCACAAATTGACACTAAATTTTTTTTCGTGCAATTCGTGTAATTGGTGGCAAACAACAATACATACAATGGCAAAATCAACAACACCAAAAACTAAAACAACAACGACCAAGAAAGCAACACAACCAGCAATCAAATTTGGAACAGATGGTTGGCGCGGCGTCATTGCAGAAGATTTTACGTTTGCAAACATCGAAAAAGTCGCGTTAGCAACGGCAGAATATTTTTCTTCGCATCCGAAAATCAATAACGGAATCGTGATTGGTTACGACGCGCGATTTCTTTCCAAAGAATTTGCGGAACGTTCTGCGCTCGTGATTGCAAATACCGGCATCAAAGTAAAACTCGCGGATAAAATTTCTTCCACGCCGATGGTTTCGCTGCTGACAAAATATTTTCGCGCTGCAGGTGGAATTGTTATTACTGCAAGTCATAATCCCGCGAAATACAACGGCTTCAAAATCAAAGGAGAATTTGGCGGACCTGCTCATCCCGAAATGATTGCGGAAGTGGAAAAACATTTAGCAAAAATTCTTTCATCGAAATCTGCAATCACTTATCCGAAATCTCTCAAACAACTTGTGGACGAGCGGCTTATCGAATACATTGATATGTCGCATCTTTACATTGATGACATTGCGCGAAAACTCGATGTGGGAAAAATTTCTGATTCGGGAATTCGCATTTTGCACGACGCAATGTACGGCGCGGGAATGCACATCTTGAATAAAATTGTTCCCGCAACGGAAATTCACGCGACGTTCAATCCATCGTTTGGAGGAACACATCCCGAGCCGACGGAAAATAATTTGAGCGAGTTGAGTAAAAAAATTGCGAAGGAACATTTTCACATCGGCATTGCAACGGATGGTGATGCGGATAGAGTCGGCGCAATGGATGAGAACGGAAATTTTGTTGACTCGCATAAAATATTTTCGCTTCTGCTGAAATATTTTGTCGAAGAAAAAAAATGGAGCGGTGAAGTAGTGAAATCGCTTTCCGTTACGAATATGGTGGATAAGCAATGCGAAAAATATAAATTGAAACTTAACACGACTGCGGTTGGTTTCAAACACATTTGCAAAATGATGACTGAGCGTGATGTGTTGATTGGCGGCGAAGAAAGCGGCGGACTTGCAGTGAAGGGACATTTGCCCGAGCGCGATGGTGTGTATGTCGGATTGCTTCTTGCTGAAATTATGGTAAAGCGGCAAAAGAAACTGCACGAACTTGTCGAAGAATTGGAAAACGAATTTGGAAAACATTGTTACAAACGCATTGACGCGCATGTTACGGATGAAGAAAAGAAATCAATTCTCGAACGATGTGAACGCAAACCAAAATTCCTCGGCGATGAAAAAGTGGAAATGATTGAAACGGTTGATGGATATAAATTCCACGTAAAAAACGGTTGGGTTTTAGTTCGCGCATCGGGAACGGAACCACTGATTCGATTTTATGCAGAAGCCGATTCGATGGAGAGAGTGGAGAAGTCGTTGGATGCAATTAGAGGAAAGTGAATTTATTTTACATTTTATATTTTAGATTGAAAGTGTAATTATGGAAACTACAAAATATGTTTACTGGCAAGATGAGTCAATGTGGCTCGGATATTTAGAAGAGTATCCCGATTATATGACACAGGGAGAAACGCTTGAGGAGTTGAAGGAAAATCTTCTTGATATTTATAAAGATGTAACGAGTGGAGCAATTCCATTTGTTCGTAAAGTTGCTGAGTTAGAACTTGCGTGAAGAAGAAAGATGTACTCAAGAAAATCAATGAAAATCTTGTGAAGCATATATTCAAAATGTTACAAAATACCTATGAATAAATTATTACTTACAATCACATTATTTTTCTTTTCAACAACATTATTTTCTCAAATCACAATCAATACTTCTGATATTGATACAGTGATTGGACATTCGCAAATGTTTAAGTTGCAAGATACTGTTGCGGTGAATCTTGGAACAAGCGGCGAAAATAACGTGTGGGATTTTTCTTCAATGAATTTAACACGAACACAATCGCAAAACGTTATCAATAAAAATTCTACAACGTGGGGAAATACGTTTTCAAATTCTAATTACGCTTTGAAAGTAATCAACATTGAACAACACGACACGTCATACGAATTTTATCATCTTACTTCTTCTAATTTTCTCTACACAGGATTTGTAGATAAATATCAATCGAATTTTAATGTTGCAAAATATAATCCTGAATTTTCTCTCGTTAATTTTCCGCTTTCGTATAATCAATCGTGGAACTCTACTTCAAAAATAAAAATCGCTCCGTATTACTATTCTACAAATCTTGATTCAGTTATTATCAATGCAAAAGTAAAATTTCAAACAGATAGTTGGGGAAAACTTGTTACAAGCGCGAGCATTGATTCGTTTGACGTTTTGCGTTTGCGACACGATGATACGCTCACTGTTGCCGGATATCGTTTTGGATTAGTGTTGTATCGTGATACGTTGCAAACTATCAATTATCTCTATCTCTCCAATAATATTGGAATTATTTGTGAAGTTGCAAGTTTTGACGGTGAAACAAACCCGAATTTTACTACAGCGGCTTCGTTCCGGTTGTATAATGGTGTTCCAGTTGGTGTAAAAGAAAATAGTCTGTCTAAACCGCAAAACTTTTCCCTCGAACAAAATTTCCCAAATCCGTTTAATCCGAAAACAGTTATTCGTTATTCGTTATCGGTTAATAGTACCGTAACGATAAAGGTGTATGATATTTTGGGAAACGAAGTTGCGATGTTGATGAACAACAAAGAAAGGGAACCGGGAAAACATGAAGCGCAATTTGACGGGACAAATCTATCGTCGGGAATATATTTTTATCGCTTAACGACAAATAATTTTTCTGAAACAAAGAAAATGATATTGCAGAAATAACATTCGCTATGCTATGAAGATGTCGAAAAAAAATTCAAAGTCAAGAATCGCTCTTGACTTTTTTATTTTTCTCTCGCGAAGCCGCAAAGACAACAAAGAATTTATTTTCAGAACTCTGCGACTTTGCGTGATGATGTTGCTTTTCGTTTCTGAACAAATTCTTTCGCAAACATATTTCATTCCTTACCAACAAAATTTCGATTCTGTTACTCCTCCCGTATTGCCGAATAATTGGACAACGACGACGAACCGAAGACCAAACGGCGATTTCAAAACAATTGCGAGCGCGCCACGTTCTTCTCCAAACGCAGTGATAGATTCAAATTCTATTATTGCGCAAAGTTTATTTTCTCCTCAATTGAATTTTACAGGAAAAATTGGGGACTCGCTCCTATTTTTTGAACGAAGAAACACTACGCATCATTCAGGAATTATTGTTGATGCAATTGTGAACAACGATACTACTTCGCCGATTACAATTTCTGATACGCTCAGAAATGTTGTTGCAAATAGTTATATACGCCGTGCTTTTTCTCTTCCAAACGTTTTAAATAATCAATCGCAAGTTCAATTTCGTTGGAGAGTTCTTGGCGATAGCGGAACGAGCGCAGGATTTGTTCGCTTCGATGACATTGCAATTACTGCGAAAACACAGTTTGATGCAAGCGTTACGAACATTGCATTTCTTCCTATGTTTCCGATTGTCGGAGATTCGATTCGAGTTATTGCGACAATAAAAAATGTCGGATTATTTTCGTTTCAGAATGATACAGTGAAATTTTATTTCGATGCGAACAAAGATTCTTCCGCTCAACAAAATGAATTGTTCGATACGAAAATAATTTCTTCGATTATTACTCCAAATGATTCTGCGTTCGCTGAAGGAATATTTCCAAACGCTCAATTTGGAAATCAGCGATTTATCGTTCAATCGAAATTGGCAAACGACGACGATAATTCAAACGACGAGTTTATTGCTGAAATAGAAGTTGGGGTTCCGAAATATTCTCTTGTCGTGAATGAAATAATGTACAAACCGCTTTCTCCCGAACCGGAATGGCTCGAAATTGTCAATGCTTCCAACGATTCTATCAATCTGAAACAATGGAAAATTTCTGATAAAAACATTGCAACGAAACACACGATTACAACAAAAGATTTTTGGTTGAAGAAAGATTCATTTGTCGTTGTCGTAAAAGATTCGGAAAGTTTTTTTGAAATTCATCCGTTTGTTCTGTCGAAAGTATTTGTCGTGTCATCGTTTCCGAGTTTGAATAACGATAGCGATGACGTTGTGCTGTTCGATAATAGAAATGCCGTGATGGACAGCGTACATTACAAATCAAGTTGGGGAGGAAGTTACAAATCGCTTGAGCGAATCTTTGCTGATAGTTCTTCTCTTAGTCAATCGAATTTCGGAAGTTGTATTGATACAGCGCGAAGTACGCCGGGGAAAATAAATTCGCTTACACCGAAAGAATTTGATATTGCTCTTGCGCGGATGTTTATTTCTCCGATAAATCCATTACCGAATTCTACTGTTTCACTCAATACTGTTGTAAAAAATATTGGATTGAACACTCTAACAAGTTTTACCATTCGATTTTACCGTGATGCAAATAGAGATTCAATTTCGCAAATCAATGAAGAAATATTCTCTGATGTTATTTCTCAAACACTGAATTATCTCGATTCAATTACCTTTTCCAAAATGTACGATTCGATTACAACAGGAGAAAAATATTTTATCGTAAAAGCAGAAATAAATAACGACGGAAACTTACAAAACAATATCGCGTATGCAAATGTGACAACTTCTATTCTTCCACAAAGTGTTGTCGTGAATGAAATTATGTACGCTCCGAACGGTGATGAACCTGAATGGGTTGAACTGTACAATAACACAGGCGATTCTCTTGATTTAAAGACTTGGAAAATTTCCGATAACAATATTGAGACAAAAGTTCCCATCACTTCGCTCACAACAATTCTTCCGCCCGATAGTTTTGTTGTCCTGACAAAAGATACAGTTGCGTTTAATTCGATTCACTCAACTATTCCATCTCTTCTCCTTCAAGTATCGCAACTTCCATCGTTCAATAATACCGGCGATGAAGTTGTTGTGTACGATGCAAGTGGCTCAACAATTGATTCTGTGCAATACAAACCAAGTTGGGGAGGAAACATTGAAGGGAAATCTTTGGAAAGAATATTTTTCGATTCACTTTCTAACGATTCAACAAATTGGGGAAGTTGCGAAATTGCTTCAACTCCGGGAGAAAGAAATTTCATTACTCCGTTAGATAACGATGTGAAAGTGAAAGGAATTTTTTCTTCACGAAATGAAAGTCAAATTACTATTTCTGCAATTGTTGAAAACATAGGATTGAATGTAGTAAATAATTTCGATGTGAAATTTTTTGATGATGGAAATAATGATTCACTTGCACAATCAAACGAGTTAATCGGAACAAAATCAATTTCAAATACAAACCTGAATTACAAAGATTCAATAGAAGTTTCGTTTGATTGGAACACAAGATTTTCAGGAAGAAGAAATATAATTTGCATTTGTGATATAACTAACGATGAACGAAGAAGTAATGATACTCTCATTTCCTCAGTCGCATTTCCTTATGCTGAAAATTCAATTGTCGTCAATGAAATAATGTACGAGCCGCTTTCACACAAAGCAGAATACGTTGAACTTTACAATCGTAGCAACGATACTCTCGATATAATGAATTGGAATATTTCTTCCGCACGAGATACGAATAGTTCACCGACGCAATTTAAATTATCGAACACAACATTGAACATTCTTCCGAAACATTATTTTGTTCTTGTAAGTGATTCATCGTTCATAACACAATTCCCGAATTTCGATACAGCGCTTGCAAAACTTCTCATCGTCAACAAATCAAGTTTGAATTTGAATAACGACGAAGACGATGTTGTGCTTCTCGATTTAACAAACACAGCAATTGATAGCGTTCATTATTCATACAAATGGCACAATCCCGAATTGCTTTCTACGCAAGGACATTCGCTTGAACGCATCAATCCGAATGTTGCCGCAAATGACAAACGCAATTGGAGTTCTTCGACAAACAACGGAACGCCGGGAAAGGCGAACAGCATTTTTACTTCATCAAAACCAACGGCAACCTCGCTCTCATTTTCACCCAATCCGTTTTCTCCCGATGGCGATGGCTTTGAGGATTTTACGATTGTGAATTACAACATTCCGACAAACGTTGCATCAATTCGCATTCGCATGTTCGATGTGAAAGGAAGAATGCTACGCCAACTTTCTCACAACGAACCAAGCGGTGCGACGGGAGAAATTATTTGGGACGGAAAAGATGATGATGGAAAAACTGTTCGCATCGGAACGTATATTGTTTTTCTCGAAGCGTTGGATTCATTCGGCGGAAATGTGTATTCAACAAAAGCAGTTGTTGTCGTTGCAGCAAAAATGTAATGGAAAAAGTTTTGTTTATATCAATGACGGAAAAAACTGCATATCGAATTTTATTGGGAGGAACAACGCTGTGGTGCATTGCAATTCTTTCACCGCCGTTTCTTTTAACGCAAGATTTTTCAGTAATCGCGTTCGCAGTAAAAAAAATGTTCGCTCCCGTTTGTCATCAAATAAGCGAACGAAGCATATCCATTGTTGATATTCCGCTTGCAGTGTGCGCGCGCTGTTCGGCAATGTATTTTTCCTTTTTTTTCGGAATATTGTTCTGGAAAAAATTATCCTCGCTTTCGTTGTTTTCGTTTCCCAACGTTTTCATAGTTCTTCTTCCTCTCGCACTCGATGTGCTGGTGAATATTTCCGGAATCAGCGAACAATATTCGTTCTTCCAAACTTCACATCTCGTACGAAGAATCGTTACAGGAACGCTTGTTGGATTTTCATTCGGCGTTGCGTTTGTATCTGTTTTTATTAGCGCGACAAAAGAAATTATTTTTTTCAAACCTAACCTTCACATTGATTATGAATCCCAAACCAAGTAAAATGTTGCCCGTGCTGTATGCAGGTGTTTTAACGGGAGTTATCTCGTCATTTCCGTTGTTAAGTTTTATCAATTGTTGTTGTTGCGCCGGAATTCTTGGAGGCGGCGTGATTGCAGTATTTTTTTACAAGCAACATTTTATTCCGGAAATGCCGCTGATGACTTCAGGCGATTGTTTGCAAGTTGGCGCGCTTTCGGGACTTGTCGGTGCATGTATTTCATTTCTCCTTTCCGGATTTTTCACTGCATTATTCGGAGAAATGATGCGCGAAATGATATTACGCTGGTTTAGCGACTCTCGCAATTTGTTTCCTCCCGATGCGTTTTATCAACTGGAAAATGCAATGCGTCAAATGGAAATGGGATATTCATTCTGGAATTTAATTTTTTCACTTCTCCTATATCCTGTTTTTGGAATGTTCGGAGGATTTATCGGATGGGGAATTTTTAAGCCAAAAGTTGTGTATGTTCAGCAAGTTCAAAATCAACAAATTTCCAATCAATCGCCATCGCAGTGAAATGAACAAAAGCAACGGTAAAAAAATACTGCTCGATAAATAATGTTCGCAACGTGAAAAATATCTTTTCAAAAAATTCCACTTCCATGTTGCTGTTGTTAATTCTTGCTGCTGTCGAGAACATACTATCGGAAAATAATTCCGTGAACAATGTGCTTTCTCATTCTGCGTACATAACAATATTCCCTTCCGAACAATCGCTTTCCATTGTTGATACGTTTGTTGTTGTAACTTCCGGTTCCGAAATTCCGCTTCGGCTTTCCCAAACGTTTGAAATTGATGCTGCAGAAATCAACGGAAGAAGAACCATTCCACTTCGCGAAGGAGCATTGTTGCAGATTCGCGATGTGCTTTCCGATACCAATACAATCGTCCTTCAGTATCACGGAAGAACGCCGTCGAACGAAATGACACATTGTTCCGATTCGTTTGCAGTGTTGCGCGAAGAAGACGTGTTACCGCAAGGTTTTCACGATTATCGTTTTGCAACAATAACGTTGCAGGTTCCGAATGATTGGGAGGCAATTGCTTCTGGGAAACTGATAGAAAAAAAAACGGAAAACGATTCGGTAATTTTTTGCTGGAAAACGGAAACGCTCGTTCCTTCGTTAGGATGGTTTGTTGCGGGAAAATATTATGTTGCTACAACCTATGTTGATTCGATTCCGATAATGACGTATGTATCTTTTTCGGATACGGCGGTTGTGGAAAAATTACATTCACTTTCCAAAAATGTTTTGAAGGTATTTCAGGAAAAATTCAACACCTATCGCTTTCCGAAACTTGCGATCGTGGAAGTCGAAGATTTTGTTGCGGGGAAAAACGTTGCCGCCGCTGCATATCCTTCGTGTATTCTTGTTAAGAAACAAACGTTTGCGACGCAAGATACATTCAATTCTGCGATGGAAATTCTTCCACATGAAATAGCGCATCAATGGTGGCCACTTTCTGTTTTTGTCAATGATGAAGACCTCGCCGTGCTTTCCGAAGGATTGTGCGAATTCTCTGCGCGTTTGTTCCACGAAACAAACGGCGACAACAGTATGCGAGATGATTTGCAATATCATCCGTTATTGCGTTCGTTGATAGTGCGCGCACAACAACAGAACGAAGTTCCGTTGCAAAAGAAAGCGGATTTGCGCACTATTCCGACGCAGTATTTGAAAGCGTATTATGTGCATACGATGCTGCGCATTGTCATCGGCGAAAAAAAATATGAAGAATTGCTTTCTGCATTTGCAAAAAATTTTTGGATGAAAAAAATTTCGCTTGATGATTTTCAAACACTTGCGGAAGTTCTTTCTGAAAAAAACCTCGATTGGTTTTTTGAGCAATGGGTAAAAAACACCGGCATTCCACGTTTGAAATTATACAATGTGAAAACGTTTTTTTCGGAACAACACTGGCGAACAAAAGGAAACGTGCGAGTTGTCGGTTATAAACAATTTACAACGCCGGTTTTTGTTGAAGCGCGGAGTGAACGGGATACCGTAGAGAAAAAAATTTTTTTAGGAAAACTTGAAAACGGAAAATATATAAACGATGTTTCATTCGAAATACGTACGAAGGAGAAACCGCGAGAAGTTATTCTCAACCCTCGCAGAGATATTTTGCTTTCTAAAAAGATGCCGCCGCGATTCAGCGATTTGCGTGAACCAGCAGATGGGATAATGATTATCGGCTCAAAAGCAAATACGGATTCGTTGTGGAAGTACGCGCGAAGAGATTCAGCGACAATGGACAAAGGAGGATGGTGGATTACGATGAAAGTGGATTCTGCAGTTACTCTTTCCGATTTACAGCGCGCGCGTGTTTTTCTGTATGGAACGAAAAAACAAAATTCCATCGCGGAGAAATTTGAAAAATATTTTCCCTTGCGTATAGTGAACGATTCTGCTATGTATCGGGATTCAATTTGGTTCGATACGACAAACACACTTGGAGTTATGGAAATTGCAGACAATTCTTTTTCTGCAAACGGTTTAGTTTGTTGGATTGCGCCGATTGGAAACAATGTTCAGATGCAACTATTACCGTATCCTCATTCGTATGTTGTTTTCAGAGAAGGCATACGCGTTGCTGAAGGAACGTGGGAAATTGAAGATGAAGAATATGCAGTGAAAATACAATAACGAACGAGAAAAATTCAAAAGTTTTCGATTTACGTTTGAAATCTAAAAAAGAATTTACTACATTTTCCCACGATTTGAAAAATTAATTAGGTTACGAACTTTATGATTCCACTTCGCACATACACAGTTGTTCCATCCATTCCTTCACAGTTGGCACGGCTCAATGAACTTGCCTTCAACCTTTGGTGGTCGTGGAGTCATGATGCAGTTGATTTGTTTTCGCGTCTTGACCCGGAACTGTGGGAAAAAAGTAATTTCAATCCGATAAAATTGCTTGGTTCAATCAAGCAGGAAAAGTTATTTGAGCGAATAAACGACGATGGATTTCTTTCCCAAATGAAACGTGTGCTGGAACAATTTGACGCGTATATGTCAAAAAAAACGTGGTTCGAGAAAAATTATTCCGATTGTCTTGATAAAAAAATTGCGTACTTCTCGATGGAGTTCGGAATTACTGATTGCCTTCCGATTTATTCCGGTGGTTTGGGAATTCTCGCTGGTGACCATTTGAAATCCGCTTCCGATTTAGGTTTGCCTCTCGTTGGCGTTGGACTGTTGTATCAACTTGGATATTTTCATCAACGATTGAATAACGATGGTTATCAACTGGAAGATTATCGGACGAATGATTTTTACAATATGCCGATTCGGCTGCAACGGACAGTTGACGGGAAGCCGTTAGTTATTGTCGTGCATTATCCAGCGCGAAAAGTATATGCCCAAGTTTGGATTGCACAAATAGGCCGTGTTCCATTGGTATTGCTTGATACAAACATTCCGCAAAATGCTCAACAGGACCAGGATATTTGCGATAAATTGTACGGCGGCGACCAGGAAGAATTGCGTATTAAACAGGAAGTAATGCTTGGCATCGGCGGAATGTATGCATTGGAAGCATTAGGAATTCACCCAACGGTGTATCATATGAACGAAGGACACGCAGCATTTCTAACGATGGAACATATTCGAAAATATGTTCAAACAGGACTTTCTCTTGAAGAATCAATAGAGATAGTGCGCGCAGGCAATATATTTACTACACATACACCCGTTCCTGCTGGTATAGATAAATTTCCAAGTGATGTTTTACAAAAATATTTGAAACATTATTGCGACGAGTTGGGAATTCCGTTTGAACAATTCCGCGCGATAGGATTGGAAAAACCGTGGGATACAAGCGATACGTTTTCGATGGCTGTGCTTGCGTTGCGTTTGTCGGTGTATAGTAACGGAGTGAGTAAGTTGCATGGGGAAGTATCGCAAAAAATGTGGACGCATGTTTACCCCGATATTCCCACGCAAGAAATTCCGATTCAGCATATTACGAACGGTGTGCATATAGATACGTGGCTTTCGCGAGATATGGCAGGATTATTTGACCGTTACATCGGAACACGGTGGAGAGAAAATCCTGCAGACCCGGAAATTTGGAAACGCATTGATACTATTCCCGATGGTGAACTTTGGCGTACACACGAACGGCGTCGAGAACGACTAATTGCTTATGCAAGAAAACGAATGAAAGAGCAATTAGAAAAACGCGGAGAAGCATTGAATGAAATTGAAATGGCATCATCCGTTCTGAATCCTGAAACACTTACGATAGGATTTGCGCGGCGATTCGCAACATATAAACGCGGGAGTTTACTCTTCAGAGATATTGAACGATTAGTAAAAATTCTCTCGGAAAATGCGCATCCTGTGCAGATTATTTATGCAGGAAAAGCGCATCCAAAAGATGAACCGGGGAAAGATGTTATTCGGGAAATCATTCACAAAATTCGCGATGAACGCTTACACGATAAAATAATCTTTCTTGAAGATTATGATTTCTCGCTTGCGCGTTATCTTGTTCGCGGGGTAGATATTTGGCTGAACACTCCTTTGCGTCCACGAGAAGCAAGCGGAACAAGCGGAATGAAAGCGGCAATTAATGGCGTACTCAATCTTTCTATTCTTGATGGTTGGTGGGATGAAGCGTATGTGCAAGGTAATGGTTGGGCAATTGGGAAAAAAGAAGTGTACGATTCCGAAGTGTTGCAGAACAAAGTCGAATCCGATGCTATTTATGATTTGTTGGAAAAAGAAATTGTTCCACTTTTCTATGACCGTAAGCGCGATTTTATTCCCCACGGTTGGATTGCAATGATGAAACAAGATTTAAAACAATTGTGTCCTGCATTCAATACACATCGAATGGTAAGCGATTATGCAAGAAACTATTATGTGCCAATGATTCAGCATAAAACTACACTGTCGGAAAATAATTACTCGCGCGGCAAATCGCTTGCAAAATGGAAACATTCAGTGAAGCAGCATTGGGGAAAAATTAAACTTGAATCGTTGAAGACTAACGGACATGACCAATTGTTGGTGCATTCTGAATTAAATATCGTCGTAGAAATGTTTTTGGATTCGATTCGTCCAGATGATGTAAGTGTTGAAGTGTTATATGGTTTGATAGATAAGAATCAACAAATTGTCGAGTGGGAAATATTGCAACTTGCTCATCAAAGTGAACAGAAAAAAGGTCACCATATTTTTGCAGGAAATATTCCGTGTCGTACAAGCGGTTTGCACGGATTTCAGGTTCGCGTTTTACCGAAACACGATGATTCCAGTTCAAAATTTGAAACGGGATTAATATTTTGGCCACAGGGAGCATAATGCAAACAAATCGTTAAACGATTTATTCCTTTACTTAAAAATATTCCGTGGAAAAAGTGTTGGGTGCTTTCGTTTTTAATGAAAGTACAAAAAGTTTGAATAGGAATTTTTCCTGTTCAATTTCAATAACTAATTCATAAACCATATACTTCTGATACAATTTTGAATGTGTTCGTTCCGTGTTATATGAAGCGTAATGCGAATGAACATTATCGCTGTTTCATAGCGTAAATTTTTGAGGCTGTTGCAAGTGTAAAGAGCATAAAAAATAATCCCGCCAAAACATCCACCACGTAGTGATACCGCAAGTACACGGTACTGAAAATAAGTAACGCTCCTGCAATCATAATAATCCATCGTGTTTTGATGTGAAATTTTTTCGAAAGGAACATTACGATAAGTGTCAGTTGAGTATGTCCGCTCGGAAAAACATCGCGTTGTACATAATCAATCGGATGAGAAACGTTCGTTGGAATTGATTCTCCCGCGTTGATAATTTCTCTGCAAACATTGGTGAGAAACATTCCCGGAAGTTCAATATCGAGTTGCGAAAAATCGTGCAATGTAAATCGCGGACCAACTGCAGGGACAAGAAAATACCCGATGTATGAAAGGAAAAAACCATACACGATGCAAAACACCGCAAAGCGAAATTCTTCTTTCGGTTCTCTTCGATACAATTCCATTCCTAAAAGAAGAAAGAGAAAATAATAACTCGTGTATGCGAGTTGTAAAATTTCCGTTAGAAAAGGAGAGGAAATTGTGTGCAACCATTGAGTTGGGTTTGTTCCAAACATCCACCAGTCCAACGCAATGAGGACATCATCAAAATCGTATTGCCACAACGGATGAATCATTCCGTATGTTTCTTTAAAAACAAGAGGAACGAGTATTACAGGATACCATGCATAAATGAAGCGAAGAATTTTTAATTCGTTTTTTGAAAGAACAATAATTCCGAATGACGCAACGCAATTGATAAGAATAAAAAGAAATGCGTTCGGAATGGAAGGAAAGAAAAAACAGTTGAGAAGTGTGAGAAAAAAAAGAAAACAAACGGAAATGAAATCCGTTGGGGAAAGTGAACGCATCAAAATTTTTCTTTAAACTAATCTGAGAAGTAATGTTGAAAGCGTTAAGAAAATTGACACGCCGATAATATCTTGAAAGGTTGTTTCAAATGGTCCTGCTGTTGCGGCAGGGTCGAAGCCGAGTTTTTTTGAAAGAACAGGAATCAGCGTTCCCATCGTTGCTGCAGTTGACATCGAGAGAAACATTGAAGAACCAACAACAACACCAATCATCAAATGCTGCGACCAAATTCCTGCAACGAGCCCTAATACAACTCCGCACACAATCGCCATCGTCCACACTGCGCGCATTTCTTGCCACCATTTTTTTTTCCAATCTGCAACTGCGATGTGTCCCGTTGATAATCCGCGCACCATGATGACTGCGGCTTGTAATCCTGTGTTTCCGGAAATTGCAGAAATTACCGGCATAAAACTTGCAAGTATAATAAGACGACTCAATGTTTGATTATACATTGAAATAACTATTCCCGTACAAAGAGAAAGAGCCATTGATGCAAGGAGAAACGGTAAGCGCATTTTTGCTATTTCGAGCGGAGATTTTTTTTCTATTTCCGCTGCGTCGCTTCCCGCCATTTTGTACATATCTTCCGACGCTTCCTCTTCCATAACATCGACAATGTCATCATGCGAAATTGTTCCAACGAGCGTTCCATCTCCGGCAACAATCGGTAGAATAACTAAATCGTACTTCTTGAATAAACGCGCAACTTCCTCTTGGTCAAGAAAAACATTTGCCGTAATAACATCACGGTTCATAACGTTCCGAACTTTTTTCTGCGGCGAGTGCAACAAAATATCTTTCAACCGTAAATCGCCGACGAGTTTTCCAGTTTCATCAACAATGAAGACGTTGTAAATTTCTTTCATTGTTTTCGAAGCTTTCCGAACAGCCGCAATTGCTCGATTCACAGTGTCGTTTGCAAATACTGCTACAAATTCTTTTGCCATTAAACCACCTGCAGATGTCGGTTCATATTGCAACAACTCCTGAACTTCACTCTGCGTCGGTTTGTCGAGACTTTCCAGAACTTGCTCTGCAATTTGCGCAGGCATCTCCGAAACTAAATCCGTTGCATCATCGGAATCGAGTTTGTTGATAATACTTGACAAGCGATGTTTGCCAAGAATTTCATACAACGAAGCGCGCTGCGCTTCATCGAGCATCGTGATGACTTCGCCGCCGATTTCTGCATCGAGCAAGTTGAAAAGATATTCTCCTTCTTCGCTGCTTAAGCGATTGATGAGATGTGCAATATCTGCAGGATATAAATCGTACAACAAATTTGCAAGAACCGAAACGGATTTCAATCGAATCAACTCGCTGAATTCTTGAATCAGTTCCTCATCCACTTCAATCAACATTGGCGGAGAAAGAATTTCAATCTTCTCCGTGTCTTCTTGCTCAGGTATGTCGTGATTGTTTTCTATCTCGTTGAATTGTTCTTCCATTGTTCTTTACGACAATGATGTGCGGTAATGTGTTGTAAAAAAATTAGTAATGTCGTTGCTTAACGCTATAAAATCTTCAATAGTTAATTCTTCGGGACGAACGTCGAGTTTGTATTTTGTTTGCAACAGATATTCGTTGATACGAGTTTCATCTGTTGGGAAATATTGTAATGCGTTGCGAAGAATTTTTCTTCTTTTTCCGAATGACGTGCGAACCGTTGCGCGAAAAATTTTTTCATCGAGAACTTTACTGTGCATTTTTTTGAAACGTAATTGCACAATTGCTGATGTTACGTTCGGTTTCGGATAAAAACAATTCGGCGAAACATCGAATAACAACTCAACTTCAGTATAATGTTGAGTCAAGACAGAAAGAATCCCGTATTCTTTCGTTCTTGGCTTTGCTATGAGTCGTTTTGCAACATCACGTTGGAGCATCAATGTTGCGTCGCGAATGATTTCTTTTCTGTTTGGTTCATCAAAAAGTTTGAACAAAATCGGACTTGTAATGTTGTATGGAATATTTCCAACAATACGAAGCGATGAAGAATACGTTCGAGAAATATTCTGTAAATCGCTTTCGAGAAAATCCTGATGAACAATTTCTGCTGAAGAAAACTTTTCCCGCAATTCATCGATAACGCGTTCGTCAATTTCATACGCCAGAAAATGCTTCACGCGGTTGAAAAAATATTTAGTCAGAACTCCGTGTCCCGGACCAATTTCAATCAGAACATCGTTTTTGGTTGACGCAACAGCATCAACAATTTTTCTTGCAATATTTTCATCGCGAAGAAAATTTTGTCCTAAATATTTTTTGGGCGAAACAAATGGCAACGGTGAAAAATTTTTGTGATAATATAAGAAAGGAAGGAAGGAAAAACTTCATTTTGTTAACTCATCTTTTTACAATATCTTTTCGCGTAAAATTTTTTTGGGGGGCCGTAGCTCAGCTGGGAGAGCGTCTGAATGGCATTCAGAAGGTCGAGAGTTCGATCCTCTTCGGCTCCACAAAGTAAAAGTTGAGAGTTTTATCAACAAGATTCTTTCGAATAAACCTCTTCTTTGCTATATATACAATGTCAAAATAAAAAATGCAAAATATCAAATTGGAATTTTATATAATCGGAAAAAATAAGTTCCAATTTTTATCTTTAAATTAAATTTGAAATCCCGTGGAAATTCACACGGGATTTTTTGTTTATGCAACACGAAAAAAATATTGCTGAACTGTTATTGATGTTGAACGTTGTTTCGCTTCGCATTAATTCCCCGTTCACGTGGGCTTCGGGAATCAAGTCACCGATTTATACCGATAACCGTTTGCTCATTTCTTTTCCGAACGAACGTAAAACGATTGTTGATGCGTTTATAGAAATGCTTGAGAATGAAATTGGCGATGTATTTGGTTTTGCCGGAACGGCGACAGCGGGAATTCCCTGGGCATCATTTCTTGCGCAAAAACTTTTCAAGCCGATGTGTTTTGTTCGTTCTTCTGCAAAAGATCACGGCAAAGAAAATTTGATAGAGGGAAAAATTGAAACAGAGAAAAAATATATCGTTGTCGAAGATTTGATTTCAACAGGAGGAAGTTCAATCAATGCAATTAATGCGGTGCGAAACGCGGGTGGAATTGTAGAACATTGTATTGCAATTTTTTCCTACGGACTTCCGAAAGCAAAAGCAAATTTTGCAAATGCGAATTGTAAACTTCACACGCTTACCAATTTTTCTTCTCTGATAGAAACTGCTGTTACGATGAAATATATTTCTGAAACTGAAAAAGAAATTATTTTAAAATGGAGAGAAAATCCAGAAAGTTGGAAATGCTAATTGTCATCACGAGCGAAGCGAAGTAAACTCTAGAAAATTTCTTCGTCACTTCGTTCCTCGGTATGAGGTAAACAAATGAAAAAAATAATCAAACTCAAAAAATCAGTTATTCCCAGTTGCGATGTGAGTTCGCTTTCATCTCTGAAAACATTGGTGAAAGAAACAACGAACATTAAAGGTGTCGGCGCGTACAAAATTGGGTTTCAACTTGCGCTTGGGTTTGGTTTTCCAAAAGTGATTGAAGTGATTCGCAAATATTCTTCGCTGCCGATTATTTACGACCATCAGAAAGCGGGGAATGATATTCCGGAAATGGGAAAACGATTTGCAGAAGTGTGTTGCGATATTGAAGCCGTGATTTTATTTCCGTTCACAGGACCAACATCGGAACGAGAATGGATTCGCGCAGTGAAGAAACAAAAACTTGGATTGATCGTCGGTGGTGAAATGACGCACAAAAACTTTTTGGAAAATGATGATGGATTTATTCGTTACGATGCGCCGAATGAAATTTATTCCATTGCAGCAGAGGAAGGGGTTTGCGATTTTGTTGTTCCCGGGAATAAACCGGAGAGAATTTCTTTTTACAAAACTCTAATTCAATCGAGAGGAATTATGCAGCCGATATTTTATTCTCCGGGATTTATTACGCAAGGAGGAAATGTTTCCGACGCAGTACAATCTGCGGGAGAATATTATCACGCAATTGTTGGTCGTGCGATTTATGAAGCAAAGGATATCGCACAAGCGACGGAAGAAATTGTGAAGCAATTAGGAATTAAAAATTAGGAATTAGGAATTATGAATTTAGAAATACAAGACATAAATGACGAGTTATATCACAACTGCGGCATCGCTGCCGTCCAGTTGAAACACAAAGCAACGTCTTCTTCGAAAACGCTTTCGTACATTTATCGCTTGCTGCTCAATCAACAAAATCGCGGACAGTTAAGTACGGGATTTACGATTTACAATTCCGAAAAAAAACAACTGCTCGATACGTACAAAGGCATCGGAAGCGTTGATGAAGTGTTTCAATCGCGCAATAAAGAGTTTGTAAAAGAATTGTACGAGCGATTTGTCGGGACGAAAGGAATCGGTCACGTGCGTTATTCAACATCGGGAAGTGAAGATAAAAACCTTGCACAACCATTTGAACGAATGCACGGTAATAAATGGAAATGGTTTTCGTTTTGCTGGAACGGTAATCTTGCAAACTATCGCGAACTCAAAACGCAATTGCTCAACGAACACGATTATCATCTCATTCGCAACAACGATACGGAAATAATTTTGCATTTTCTTTCGCTGGAATTACGCGAGCGTAACACTTCTAATTTGCAAACTGTATTTTCCAATCTTGCACAGCAATTCGATGGATGTTTCAATATTGCATTTCTTAATGCGCATGGAGAGATGGTGATTGCGCGCGACCCACTCGGAATGCGTCCCGTTGTGTATGGTGAAAATAACGATGCGTTCTTCGTTGCATCGGAAAGTAATGCGCTGGTGAATTGCGGCGTTACGAATTACAAACATCTTCCGCCGGGAAATTTAATTTATGTGAATGCAAATGGGGAACATCAAATTCTTCCGTTTGCAGAATCGAAAAAGAAAGCGCACTGTTTTTTTGAATGGGTGTATTTTGCGAATGCAAGTTCTGTCATCAATGAAAAATCCGTATACGTTACACGAGCAAATTTGGGGAAAGAACTTGCAAAGCGCGAATGGATTCACAAAGATAACAATGGAACGTTACGTGATGATGTCATTGTCGTTCCTGTTCCCGATACTGCAAAAGCAACCGCAGATGCAATGGCGTACGAATTGAAAATTCCCTCAACAGAAGGATTGCTTAGAAATCGTTTTGTCGGAAGAACGTTTATTGAAGGCGCAATTCGAGAGGAAAGAATTCGCAATAAATACACAGCGCTGCCGGAAGTTTTGAGAAATAAAATCGTCCTGCTTGTTGATGATAGTATTGTTCGTGGCGCAACAACAAAACAACTTGTAAAGTATTTGAAAGCGGAAGGTGGAGCAAAAGAAGTTCATGTGCGTGTTGCAGCTCCTCCGTTGCGTGGTCCGTGTTTTTATGGAATTGCGATGCCGACAGTGAATGAATTGCTTGTACCACAATACGAAGGAAAACCAACCGACGAAGAAATTTCCGAAGAAGTTTTATATCGCATCACTCAAGATTTAGGTGCAGATTCACTTGTATATCAAACGATTGATGGACTCGTGCGTAGTATTGGTTTTTCAGAAAATGAATTGTGTTTTGCCTGTATCAACGGAAAATATCCAACAGAAAGCGGAAAAAAATTATTTGAAGAAGCGTGGAAAGATTTTCGAAGCAGCGAGTTGATATTTTCTGAAAACAAATTATAATTCAAATGTTTATCTCTGCGAAAATCAGCGCAATCTGCGGGAAACATTTCCCGCAAATTTCGCAGATGTACGCTGACAAATTATTCGTAAAGTTTCATTAATCGCACAATGTTTTCAAATAAATAAATGAGAATAATTTCCGGTGAATTAAAAGGTCGAACGCTTGTTTCCGCAAAAGGCGTTGATGTTCGTCCCGTAACGGATAGAGTGAAGCAAGTTATATTCGATGTGTTTCAAACGCGATTGAATTTGAAAAATGCAATTGTGCTCGATGCGTTTTGCGGTACGGGAAGTTTGGGATTCGAAGCATTGAGCAGAGGAGCAAAACGCGTTGTATTTGTGGATGATTCTTCTGATTCCCTCGACGTGTTGCAAAAAAATGTTGCTAAACTTTGCGTAGAACGAAAATGCGATATCGTTCGTGGCGATGCATTGGAGTATTTCGAACGCTGTAAAGAAAATTTTCATCTCATCTTTGCCGACCCGCCGTATGCGTTTGAACAAACAAACAAAATTCCGTTTCTTGTTTCCCAAAATAATTTATTGAAAACAAATTGTTTTCTCGTCATTGAACATTCAAAACATCTTACGGATTGGAAATCACAACACTCAAATCACAAATCTCAAATCATCCTTACTAAATCATTCGGTAATACTATAGTAACATTTTTTCAAAACAGACAGAAAGAAACTGAACAATGAAACTTGCAATTTATCCTGGCACATTTGACCCGATTACGTTTGGACATATTGATGTTCTCGAACGCGCTGTAGAAATCTTTGATAACGTCATCATAGCCGTTTCGACACAATCGGGAAAGCGACCGCTATTTACTTTGGATGAGAGAATTGAAATGATTAGAGAAGTATTAAAAGGAACGTTCAATGTTGCAGTAGAAAGTTTCCACGGATTGTTAATGGATTATGCGCAGACGAAAGGTGCGGTTGCGGTTGTTCGCGGACTTCGTGCTATTTCCGATTTCGAATACGAATTTCAAATGGCTTTGATGAACAGAAAACTGACAAACAATATCAGCACGGTTTTTTTAATGCCGCACGAAAAATATACGTACTTAAATTCAACACTTGTTCGGGAGATTGCAATGTTGGGAGGTAATTGTTCTAACTTTGTTCCTGAGTTCGTGGAAAAAAGACTTCAAGAAAAAATTTCTGAATGTAAGCGTAGCGGAACGTACTGATTGAGAGTGAGTGTATATCTTTTTTCGGAGTTCGGATGTTGGGGAATATTGCTTGTGAAACTCTGAATATTTTTTTTACATTCACCACCGTAATTCAATCGTTTTTTCAATACCGACGAAAACACACACGAGTTTTCGTCCTTAGCAGATAACTTCTCAAACAACAGATACTTCTACGTTTTCTATTTCGGGAACAGCATACAGCGACCTTGATAGTATTGCTGAAACTCCAGACGATTGGGTGAATTTTGAAAATTGGACAATGTTTCTGCTTGAATGGAATCAACTTTATCAATGTCGGAGGAATTTCTGACCCTTTGAATAATACTGTTTTATTCTCAGGAGTCAATAGTTTTTCTCGCTGGTCTTTTGGTCAAGTTGGACACAAATCCGGAGATACGACACGTTTCACGACGGTTCATCAGGAAAGTTTAAACGTTGTTGCAGTAAAGATAAAAAAAAAGGAAAGCCAACTCCCGTTCCTTTGTAAGCGAATGTTCGAGATGCGGCGTTTAAACTGTTTGCAAAACCGGGAATGATTGTTGGAATTCCCATCACTGATAAAAAATCTTGAAAGTAAAAGGATATATCATTATCAGTAAAGGGACATCACTCATAAAGTTTATGCCGCAACCCGGATTTGCGCAAACGTTTTCAAGCGATTTATACAAATGGAAATCGTTTGTTGGAACTCCGAATCTTATTCGTCAATATGCAGAGAGATTTTCACTCGAACAAAACTATCCCAATCCGTTTAATCCGTTAACGGTGATTCGTTATTCGTTAATAGAAAATATGTTGTGAGTTTGAAAGTGTTTGATATTCTCGGAAGATAAGTTGTAACTTTTTTGAACAACGAACAACTTGATGAAGGCGAACACGAAATACAATTTGATGCAAGCAGACTCATGAGCGGAGTGTATCTCTATCGGTTGAATGTGAACAATGGCGAATATGTTCAAACGAAGAAATTGATTTTGATGAAGTAAAACAATTTTCTAAATAGTTTGAAACAACTTTGAAAGTTGTTTTACAACGCCGTGTGTATTCAAAATATGCACGGCGTTTTTTTTATATTTGCCACAAGAAAAACTGATTTTATTATGAATACATGCAAACCACCAAAACTCTACCACGGCGACGTCATAGGTATTGTTGCCACTTCAAGCACTCCTCGTTCACAAGAAGCGGTAGAAAAAGGAATTTCCTATTTGGAAAAACTTGGTTATCGCATCGAAGTTTCAAAAAATATATTTTCCCGTTACGGATATTTGGCGGGAACGGATGATGCGCGGGCAAATGAACTCAACGCAATGTTTGCAAACAAGTTTGTCAAAGCCATTTTTATTGCTCGCGGCGGCTATGGTTTGCATCGCATTCTTTCAAGAATAAATTATACATACATAAAACGTAATCCGAAAATTGTTGTTGGTTTCAGCGATGTTACTGCATTGCAATTAGCATTGTGGAAAAAATGCAACCTCGTTTCGCTTTCTGCGCCGCTTGTTGTCGAGTTTGAAGAAAAACTCAAAGGAAAGACAGAAGATATATTTTGGAGATTGCTTACTTCAACAAAAGTATCTGGAATACGGTACGATGTGCGATGCGAAGGAAACAACAAAAAATATCAACGGGTTAATACAAATGTTCGGGGAATATTGCTCGGAGGAAATCTAACCTTGCTTTCTACGCTTTGCGGGACGACATTTTTTCCATCATTTACGAACAGTATTTTTTTTATGGAAGATGTTGACGAATCACCGTATCGCATTGACAGAATGTTGCAGCATTTAAAACTTGCAAACGTCTTTCGCCGTGCAAATGGAATCGTGTTGGGCGATTTCTCTTCCTGCGAAAAGAACGAGAAGGATTCGCTTTCAATTGCACAAGTGGTTCACGATGTTTTCACAGATATACGCGCACGTGTATTTTCTGGTTTGCAATACGGACACATCCAAGAAATAAAACCGATACCTCTCGGTACTATTGCACAAATCAATGCAAGGAAAAATACCTTGCAACTTGTTGAAAGCGTTGTGCAGTAGTTTTTAGCAACAACGTTACAGAGAAAAAGAAATAATGTGTTTTTCCGATTCCGTAAGTTCTTCGCAAACTTTGTCAATTGCACTGTATTCGTGCAGATGTTTCTCGCGAAATTGTTTATATGCTTCTTCGGAATCCCAAATATCAACGGTAACAAAATAACGATGATGTTCCTTCTGTGCGAGGAGCATCGTTTTTTGGTATCCCTTTTCTCGCGAAAAAAAATGCGCCCACGTTCCGTTCGAATCATACTTGCGCTTAAATTCTTTTTCTTTCCCTCGTGCTACGCAAAATTCCCAAATGATGAAATACATAATTGTTGTTATTGTGTGCAGGTAATATTGATATTCGTATTTCTTTCATGCACTTGTTCCACACGTTGAATCTCGGGAACTTCGTGCATAAGAATCCGTTCAATTCCCGCACGAAGCGTCATTCGCGAAAGCGGACATATTTCACACGTCCCGAGGAGCCGTACTTCCAACACACCGACATCTTCGTGGTATTGTACAATTTCAACATCACCGTTATCTACTTGTAAATATGGGCGTACAATGGAAAGCGCACTTTCAATGCGCAACGAAATTTCATTCATCGTTCGGAAAAATTAATTGCTCTCCAACTGAATATCGACGGTTGAAGCAGAATCATCTTTGGAAAGATGTTGAATACTGATTTGTGCCGCCATATTTCTTGCAACGGTTAAGAACGCTTGCGCCTGTTCGGATTCGGGTTCTTTCAAAACAATAGGAACTCCCTCATCCCCCCCAATGCGTGTTCCCGTAGAGATGGGAATTTCTCCAAGAAATGGAACGCCGAGTTGTTTGCTGGCAGTATTTCCTCCGCCATAATCAAAAATATTTTCGCGGTTTCCACAATGCGAACAAATATAGTAACTCATATTTTCCACAATGCCAATCGTAGGAACGTTCACTTTTTCAAACATTGCAAATCCTTTGCGAACGTCCGCAAGAGAAATTTCCTGCGGCGTTGTTACAATCACCGCACCCGTAAGCGGTAATGTTTGCGCAAGTGTCAGTTGAATATCTCCTGTTCCCGGCGGCAAGTCGAAAATCAGATAATCAAGTTCTCCCCATTCAACATCAGTGATGAATTGTTTCAACGCGCCGCTTGCCATAGGTCCTCGCCAAACAATTGCTTGCATCGGGTCAACAAGAAATCCGATGGACATAATTTTTACATTATATTTTTCGACGGGAAAAATTTTCTGCTGAAAAATTTGCGGACGTCCATTCGAAATTCCCATCATCAGCGGAATACTTGGTCCATAAATATCCGCATCAAGTAAACCGACTTTTGCGCCTTCGGTTGCAAGTGCAACAGCAAGATTGGCGGCAACCGTAGATTTTCCAACCCCTCCTTTTCCGCTTGCGACCGCGATGGTATTTTTTACTTGTTGCAATATCGGTAATTGCGGACGAACACTCGTACGAACCTGCGCCGTCATTTCTATTACTATTTTTTCCAGCAATGGAAATGTTTTGCGGAGTTCCGTTTCCGCTTGCATTTTCAGTTCATCGCGAACGGGACAAGCGGGCGTTGTTAACTCGATAGTGAACGATACGTCGCGATTGGTAATCTGAATATTTTTAACGAAGCCAAGTGTTACAATATCTTTGTGTAAATCCGGGTCGCGAACGGAGCGAAGCGACTGGAGAATCTGTTCTTCTGAAATTGAATTTGTTGTTGTAAAAAATCCCATTGTATTGTTGATGAAAAAAAATTGCGAGAAAAATTACATAAAAGAGAATGGAGAAAAAAGTAAATGGAAAATTACGGATGCAGAAATATTCTTCTCGGGGATGTTATATTCATAATGGGACTCAGTAATAAATGCAAATGCTATCCGGAACTGTGCAAATACAGTCTGCACAGTTGCAAATGCTGGTAATGTTTCAAAAGAGTTGATAAAGGGAAAATAGAGAATTAAAAAGAGAATTTTTTTCCACTATCATCAATGAGCCCGCAACGGCAAAAAAATCCAAATACATTGGGCTTGAACGAAAAATCATTGATAATTCTTTTTTCGTTCAAGCAAATGTACCATAGTACAAACGATGAGGAACCATAAAATTGAAGGGAAAATGAATTTTTTAAAAGGATAACAATCGGATTCAAATAAGAAGAAGCGTTTTGTATAAGCGCTCGCGGATGAGATACAATTCGATGAAAATGGATTCACATGTCTCGTGAATTTCTATCGTTAATAATAAACTAGTGGCTTTGAAAACCTTGAAGGTTTCTCTGATTTCTTTGGTTTTCGCTTTATCTTTCTCTATATTTTGCCCGAAAAATTTTCTCACGATGTTGTCCTTCTTTTTTAAACAATCCGATTATTTCCAAACACAACACAAGAACACGGTAAAGAAAGAACCAACAACTCAAATGTTTAATCATGTCCCACTGTTTTCCATAGCGGAGTGGGACATTTTTTTTCCCTTGAAAAACTTCGGTGAACGTTGGAACAATAGCGAAAATCCTTGAAGCGTGGGCTCCGAAAGAACTTGCGTGGGAAAAAGATAACGTAGGTTTGCAAGTAGGAAATGCAATGGATAGCGTCGAAAAAATTCTTGTAGCGCTCGATGTTACAGAACACGTCATTGCGGAAGCGGCAAACAACAATGTTCAATTGATTGTTTCGCATCATCCGCTACTTTTTCGACCGTTACAATCTGTAACATCGAATGACCGAGTCGGAAATCTTGTTCGGCAGTTGATTCAAAAAAATATTGCCGTGTATTCTGCGCATACGAATTTGGATTTTACAGCACGCGGCGTAAGTTTTGCGCTTGCAGAAGAACTGGAACTCGAGAACGTTCAGTTTCTCGTTCCGCTTGCTCCGATGCAAAAAAAAATTGTTGTGTTTGTCCCGAAAGAAAATGTAGAAGCCGTTGCAACGGCGATGGGAAATGCCGGCGCTGGTCAAATAGGGAATTATGAATGGTGTTCGTTTCGTGGAGAAGGAACGGGAACATTCCGAGGGAATGAATATTCAAAACCATTTTTCGGAACTGCGGAACAATATGAAACGGTCAATGAAGTCCGATTGGAAATGGTCGTTCCGAAATGGAAACTTTCTTCCGTTCTCGATGCAATGAAAGAGGCGCACCCGTACGAAGAAGTTGCCTTCGATGTGTATCCGTTGGAAAATGGTGCAACCACGTGCGGAATGGGTGCGATAGGAATGTTGCATCGGGAAGTATCCGAAGAAGATTTTCTTCGTTTCGTAAAAAGAAAACTGCAATGTTCGGCATTAAAATTTTCGAAAGGGAAAACAGGAAAAATTTTTCGCGTTGCTGTATGCGGAGGAAGTGGCGCAGAGTTTCTTTCGTCGGCAATAGCGAAAAACGCTGATGCATACGTTACGGCAGATATCGCCTATCATCCGTTTCACGATGCGGAGGGGAAACTTCTTCTGATAGATGCGGGGCATTATGAAACAGAACGAGTCATTCTTTCGCGCATTGCGGAAACGATATCGCGCTCATCGGTACGAATGTCGCAGAGCGTTGAAGTTCTAATCACCGAATCAACAACGAGCGCAATTCATTGGATATACTAAGTTTTACTCACAATACAAGAAAAATGCATGAGAAATAAATTACGAAATATATACGCTGTTCAGCAGATAGATTTGCGGCTTGACGAACTGCATGAATTAAAAGGCGATTTACCTCAGGAAGCCGCGCGATTGCGCACGGAAATTTTACAGCGCGAACATAAAATCGAAGAGATGCTGACATCCGTAAGACATAATATGATACTTCGAAATGATACGGATGTTGCAATTACGGAATTAAAAGAAAAGGTAGAAAAATACCGCACGCAACAAATCCAAGTGAAAACGAACAAACAATACGATGCGTTGACGAAAGAAATTGAAACGTCTCAACTTCTCATTGCCAAACTTGAAAAGGAATTTACCGACTTGGAAGCGAAAGCAAATATGGCGAAAATAGACAGTGAAAAGTTGGCAAAGGAACTTCCCGACTTGCAAAAAGAATTTAAGGCAGTCGAAAAAGAACTCAAAGAAGTTTCGGCAGAAAACAGCGAAGAAGAGCAATCGTTGCTATCTGGAAAAAAAGTTTTGCTTGATGAGTTGGATGACGACGACGTTATCATCTACGAAAGAATCCGCAAAGCAAAAAACAGACGTGCTGTTGTGCCGGTATTAGTTCGTGAAGAAGGAAAAACCAAAAAGGTTCGCGAATCAACATGCGGCGGTTGCTATCACCGGGTTCCTCCAGAACGAATGGCGGATATCCGAAAACTTGATAGGATGTACACCTGTGAGCATTGCGCAAGAATTCTTGTTCCGGAAGAAGTAACTGCGGTATAACGAAGAGTTGTTGAAAATGAATTGAATGCGCGTTGAAGCAATCGCCCCGAATGCATTCGGGGAGGAAAGTCCGAACTTCGAACGGCAAAGCATCCCGATGCTTTCGGGAACGCTCCAGATAATGCTGTGGCGGTGGAAAGTGTAACAGAAAATATACAGTCCGCCGTTGGCGGATAACGGTGAAAAGGCGAGGTAAGTGCTCACCATTTCGGGAAGTAATTTTCGGAATTGACAAACCCTGCTTGAAGCAAGATCGCGTAAGAGAAAATCAAAAAAACCGAATGGAAAAATTCTTTGAATCTTTCTTTTGTTTTTTTTTCATCAGTTGCCCGCTGATGTTCTCCTGTACTGTGGAAATTTTCTCGGGTAGATCGCATTAGAGAAATGATTGCTTACCGAAGAAATTCGGGAATACAGAATTCGGCTTACCAACGCGCATTTTTTTTTTACAAACATTTCTCAAACCGCCAATGTTTGCATTGTTGAAAAAAAATTGCGACACTAAAAGTTTATCGTGTCCCTTTTCAAAAAATACTTGAAGGTTTTCAATCCGGTTATGACAAATTCTTTTATGAACATTGTATAATACATACGTATTTCTTGAACAACGATTTCCAACATACACACGAATGCAATTGACAGAGATGCGAGGATAACCTATGACATGGGAAATTTTTTTGGATGCTAAACAAATCCGCAACTGCGTTTTTCCAATCATACCTTTACAACAAAACCATTGAATCAGCAACGTGAATACCGATGGGTTCTTGCTTCTGAACCCGATGCAGCCATTATCAAGAGATTGATGGATGAAATACATATTAGCGATACGATAGCAACGTTATTATATCATCGCGGAATTACAACATACGACGAAGCCAAAAAATATTTTCGTCCATCGTTTGCAGATTTACACAATCCGTTTCTGATGGATGGAATGGAACGCGCAGTTCAGCGTGTTTTAACTGCATTAGAACAGAAAGAAATAATTTTCGTCTTCGGCGATTACGATGTAGATGGAACGAACGCCACTTCCATGCTGTATCTGTTCCTTAAAAAACTTGGTGCCAATGTTCTGTATTCTGTTCCGAACCGCGTACTCGATGGATACGGAATTTCCATTGCAGGAATACAAAAAGCCAAAGAACTCGGAACGTCGCTCTTTATTTCTGTTGATTGCGGAATTACTGCCATCGAGCAGATTGATTTTACAAACTCTCTTGGCATTGATGTCATTGTTTGCGACCATCACGAACCCGGAGAAACTCTTCCCAATGCATACGCAGTACTTGACCCATTAAAGCCAACGTGCAATTATCCGTTTAAATATCTTTGCGGATGCGGCGTTGCCTTTAAATTTATGCAAGGAATATTGCAGCGAAAACTTATGGATATGTTCGAAGTTGAATCTACACTTCGCGAGTATCTCGATTTTGTTGTACTTGCAACCTCTGCGGATATTGTTCCGATAACCGGTGAAAACCGAACGCTTCTTAAAATCGGTCTTGAACAATTTAACCGTTCTCCTCGCATTGGAATTCGCACACTAATCTCCAACGCAGGTTTGAAACTCGGAAGAATTTCCGTGGGACAAATTGTGTTTGTTCTTGCTCCTCGTATCAACGCTGTTGGACGAATGGGAGATGCACATCGCGCTATTCATTTACTCACCTGCGAGGATGAACAGCAAGCATCGGAACTTGCCGCAGTGTTGGAAAAAGAAAATGTTGCACGGCGAAAAATTGATGAGGAAACTTTTCTCGAAGCGCAAACCGTTGCAGAATCGTTTTTGCAAAGTAATAACCCTGCAGTTCTCGTTCTTCATCAGGAGCATTGGCATCCGGGGGTAATCGGAATTGTTGCTTCGCGCATAGTCGAAAAGTATTACAAACCAACAATTATGCTTACGTCCGTTGACGGAAAAGTAAAAGGTTCCGCGCGCAGTGTGGATGGTTTTGATATATATACTGCGCTGACGCAAGTCGAAGACCGATTGCTTTCGTTCGGAGGACATAAGTACGCCGCGGGAGTTTTACTGGAAACGCACCGCATAGATGATTTCCGCGAAGCGCTATCAAAAACCGTGAATGAATTGATGACCGAAGAACACAGAACGCCGGGAATAAAAATCGAGCGTACGATTTCTCTTTCAGAACTGAATCCGAAATTCTTCCGTATTCTTGACCAATTTTCTCCGTACGGTCCTCAAAATATGCGTCCAACATTACTTGCAAAAAATGTTACCGTGTACGGAACTCCGCGTATTGTCGGAAAAGGTCATCTTCGTTTAAAATTAAAAGAATCCTCAAACGGAATCAGTTTGTATTTCGATGCAATTGGATTCGGTCTGGGCGACCGCATTGAACAACTTTCGCACAATACAAATATTGATATTGTTTTTTCGCTTGATGAATATGAAGGAAGCAGTTACCATTCTAACGGTGGTGAGTTTATTCCACAACTTCGTGTAAAAGATTTTCGTTTGAGTGCGTGAGAACTGAAGAATATATGATGATAACCATAGGAAGATACGAGATTTTTGAAGTTCATTTATTTACATTTTTATGTTAACTATTTATTTGTAACTATGTCAGGTCATTCAAAATGGGCAACAATTAAGCGCAAAAAAGCCGCTATTGATGCCGCACGTGGACGTGTTTTTACTCAGATAGTAAAAGAAATAACTATTGCTGCGCGCGTCGGAGGTGGAAATCCGGATGGAAATCCACGGCTTCGTCTTGCGATTGACAAAGCGAAAAGCGTTAATATGCCGCAAGATAATATCAAGCGCGGTATTATGAAAGGAACGGGTGAATTGCCCGGCGTTTCGTACGAAGACGTTCTCTACGAAGCATACGGAGCCGCAGGTGTTGCGTTGCTCATTGAATGTGTTACTGATAATAAAAACAGAACGGTTTCAGAAATTCGGCATCTTCTTGAACGGAACGGTGGAAAACTTGCAACATCGGGAGCCGTCGAATGGTTGTTCCATCGAAAAGGCGTGATGCATGTTGCAAAAACAATATGTGGCGAAGACGATTTGCTCGCTATTGTTCTTGATGCTGGCGCCGATGATATGAAAACGGAGGATGAGTTTTATCAAGTTATTACCACGCCTGAAAATTTTGAAACGGTAAAAAACGCACTCTCAAAAAAGGGAATCGAAACGGAATCTGCGGAACTGGCGCGCATACCGGAAAATACCGTGAAAGTTGAAGGAAAAGATGCAAATGCTGTGCTTCGTCTTATCGAATCACTCGAAGAACATGAAGACGTTCAGAACATTTCCGCAAATTTTGACATTGATGAGAAAACAATGGCGGAGTATAACGGATAAGTAGTCGTCCCTTAAAAACAGCGACAAGCATTGAATCTAAAGTTGCAGGGAGAATAGTCATACTTCACCAAAACCTTGTGTGCCATTCATAAATAGAACGATGTTATCCAAAGAAAAACACACCCACAAATAGGCTTCTCACGACGTTTGAAGAACAACTGAATCATCAGCATCCGCTCTACATTTTATCCCATCGCGTGGAATGGCAACGCTTTGATGTTGCGTTCAGAAAACATTACAGCGAGACGATGGGTGAGCCAGCGAAACCTATTCGGCGGATGGTGGGATTGCTCATCTTAAAACATTTGCGGAACTTAAGCGACGAGAGCGTGGTGGAACAATGGGTGGAAAATATTTATTACCAATTTTTCTGCGGGGAACACTATGTGGCACAACAACCGCCGTGTGTTCCGATAGAGTTATTCGAGTTTCGCAAACGCATTGGTGAAGAAGGAATCGAATTGATTTTTCAAGAGAGCATTCGCATCAATTGTAACGATGCTCAAGATGATGAAGGAACAACGAATACGAACGTGCAATAGAAAAATATTACCTTTCCCACGGACAGTAAATTGCACAGAAAAATTATTGAGAAATGCAAAGGGATTGCGGAGAAAGAAGGCATTGAGTTGCATAAAACATACACACGCACGGTGAAAAAACTTACGCGTGCGTTACGCTTTCGTCATCACCCGAACCAGTATGCGAAGGCACGCAAGTCAGGCAGGAAACTCAAAACCATTTCCGGAAAACTTGATACACTCAGAACCAATCCGTTGCAAATAAAAGGCACCGTTCCATTACTTTCTGTCAATTTTCTGAAGCCAAGTTTGAAGATCAAACCGGATATCGAACCGCAGAGTGAATATGATTTTCCACAAGCATTTTTCCTGTTGCAAAATTTTCCAAATCCATTTAATCCAACGACAACCATTCAGTATAAACTTGCAAATGAATCGCAAGTAACAATGACAGTGTTCAATTTACTCGGTGAAGAAGTAGCAACGCTGATGAACAACGAAGAATATCCCGAAGGAACATATTCCATTGATTTCGACGCAGCGGGTTTGTCGTCGGGAATTTATTTTTATCGTCTCACTGCTATTCCACTTGATGACGAAGGATTACCCGTTCATCTTGTCAAGAAGATGGTGGTGGTTAAGTAGGATTGTCATCTATATATTTTTAGTATGAATTAAGAAAGCGGCTTTCAACTTATGAAAACCGCTTTTACTGTTTTTAAGTTTGTCATTTCACGAGTAATAATTTTTTCATCGCTTGAAAATTCCCCGCTTTCATTTTATAAAAATACACTCCGCTTGCTATGCGCGAAGCATCGAATCGCACAATTTTATATCCCGCTTGTTCAAATCCATTTACCAACACGAAAACTTCTCTCCCTAATAAATCGTAAATTTTAAGAGTAACAAATTCATCGTGAGGTAATTCATATTTAATCAATGTTACCGGATTGAAAGGATTGGGAAAATTTTGCTTTAACGAAAATTCTTTCGGAAGCAATGATTGCGCAGAGATATTTTTCTTCGGAAATGTTCGCATTTCAACCTTCAATGCTTTTTTCCCTGTTCCGCCATACGTTTCGGTTCCAGTTATTAGTCGTAATATTTGCTCTGCGATTTGCGTTCGTTCATCATTGGGATATTGCATGAACATAGAATTGTACGTTTGTTCTGCAATGTCAAAATATTCTAAACTACACACTTCAAGTAAAAGTTTTGAAAGGAGAGTTGATATTCTCGTGTCTGTATCAAGTTCCATCGTTAACGCATTTTCGTACGTGTTCATTGCAGAAAATGCATCTTCCCATCGCTCAAAAAATCCGAAGCAAGCAAAATCGGCGACTTTAGTGAAATTTTATGTGGGGTAAAAATCCAAACTGTTATGTGTAGTATTTTTCGTCTTTATTACCACGGAGACCAAAACCTGCAGGAGCAAAAAGACTTGTAGAAAAAAGATGGAATTTTTCGTGTTTTTGTTACTTAATGGCAGTTACTCACTTTGCTTTGAAAAAAACTTGTTGGTAGAAAGCAATACACACAAAAAACCTAACCTATCTGTTTGAATTTGGCAAATGTTCACAATATCTATCTGTGAATATCAGTTCAATCCGTGTCATCTGTGTTCTATTACTCTAAATGAATGAAACACTGTTGAAAAATAAAAATGCAGAACTGCAAAATGCAAATAGAGAAGCGCAATGAAAAATGAAGAGCCGCAGACAGTAATGAGAAGGGAATATATTTTTAGTTTTCCTTGACAAACTTAAAAGGAAACTTTATATTGAACACGAATTTTTTTTATGAAGAACAACGCGTACGGGCAACGCGATGTGACTTACTGAAGAATGAGATTCACCGGGGAACAACGGTTGCCTCACACTCTGAACCTTACTCTCCACCAGAGAGCCACACCTGCGCATGCCACTTTCAGCGCGAACTATACTTTTTCCGTAAATATGAAGTACGCCCAAATAGAAAAGAAATACAAAAACAAATGGGTTCTCTTTGAATGCACAAAAACAACCGAAGATTTTCAAATACTTGATGCGAATGTAATTGCTTCCGCGAAAACGAAAGAGGAATTGTATGAGCCAAGGAAAAAATTGACGGGAAATACTACTTCTCTTATCGCAATTGAATACTTTGGAGAAATTCCCGAAGACAACGTATTAGTAATGTGAAACACTACACACTCAATGTTTTACTCGGAATGGATTTTCTTACGATGTATGATATTTCACTTGCTTTGAAAAGCGGGACGATAGTAGTGAAATGATTATATGATGATAATTGACAACTAAAAAAAGTTTACAAGTTTTTTTATTAACACCGTAGAACAAGTTTCCAACTTGTTTTACACAATTACGAAAGCAAACTATATGAAAAAAAATAGATACTCAACATTTATTTGTTTGATATTTTCCTTTTTGTTTTTAGAAATCGCCGCTTTAAATGCACAGGTGATAAGCGTTTCTCCGCCTCAAAATGCGTTGAACGTGCAACCAAACGCTACGATACAGGTTACGTTTGCGCAAGCGATGAATACCACAACATTTAACGACACTTCCTCGTTTTTGGTGTACGGACAAACAAGCGGAAGGTACCGCGGAAGTTTTTCGTTTTCATCTGCGTTCTCAAAAACTGTCATTCCCGCGAACGCGGGAAACCACAACGATGTGGGAAAAATGGATTCCCACTTGCGTGGGAATGACTATACAAAGATATTCAACAACATTGTAACATTTACTCCCAATACCCCTTTTAAAAAAGGCGACATTATTACGGTAAATGTAACCAACAAAATAAAAAATGCAAACGATGTTGCTATTACACCGTTGCTGTGGCAATTTACAGTTGTTGTAAATATTTCGGATGGAACATTTTCGACTAACGTTGATTATGCAACAGGAAATTTACCATCTTCAGTTTCTGTGAGCGATATAGATGGCGATGGTGATGGTGATATTGTAATTGCAAATGGGATTTCAAATACAGTTTCTGTCCTGAAGAATAATGGTGATGGCACGTATGCGGCAAAAGTTGATTATATAACAGGAGATAATCCATATTCAGTTTCTCTGAGCGATATAGACGGCGATGGTGATGGCGATATTGTTACTGCAAATTACTGGTCAAATACAGTTTCTGTATTGAAGAATAATGGGAATGGAACATTTATGGCGAAAGTTGATTATGCAACAGAAAGTTATCCATCTTCAGTTTTTGTGAGCGATATAGATGGCGATGGTGATGGCGATATTGTAACTGCAAATTACTATTCATATACGGTTTCTGTGTTGAAGAATAATGGGGATGGAACGTTTGCGCCTAAAGTTGATTATACAACAGGAACTGAGCCACGTTCAGTTTCTCTGAGCGATATAGATGGCGATGGTGATGGCGATATTGTAACGGCAAATCTTGATGCAAATACAGTTTCTGTTCTGAAGAATAATGGAGATGGAACGTTTGCGTTTAAAGTTGATTATGCGACAGGAACTGAGCCACGTTCAGTTTCTCTGAGCGATATAGATGGCGATGGTGATGGCGATATTGTAACAGCAAATTTTAATGCAAATACAGTTTCTGTTTTGAAGAATAATGGGAATGGAATGTATGCGGCGAAATTTGATTATGCAACAGGAGGTAATCCATATTCAGTTTATGTGAGCGATATAGATGGCGATGGTGATGGCGATATTGCCGTTGCAAATTGGGGTTCAAATTCAGTTTCTGTGTTGAAGAATAATGGGAATGGAACGTACGCGACGAAAATTGATTATACAACTGGAGTTGGTCCAATTTCAGTTTATGTGAGCGATATAGATGGCGATGGTGGTGGCGATATTGTAACTGCAAATTACTGGTCAAATACAGTTTCTGTATTGAAGAATAATAATACCACCTCCACCATCTCCGCGGGGGAAGTAAATATTCCTAAAGAATTTTCATTAAGTCAAAATTATCCCAATCCGTTCAATCCGACAACAACGATTCGATTTGAAATTCCCGTAGGGGCAATTCATGAATTGCCCTTACAAACAACGTTGAAAATCTACAACGTTCTCGGTCAAGAAGTTGCAACGCTTTTGAATAATGAAACGATGGACGAAGGAGAACACGAAGTTCAGTTTGATGCAAGTGGATTAACAAGCGGCTTGTATTTCTATAGCTTACGCGCCGGAACATTCTTGGAAACGAAGAAAATGATACTGCTGAAATAATTTATCAATTCAAATAAAATATCTACAAAACAAAAAAAAACTGTTTCATTGACGAAACAGTTTTTTTTTAGACTCAAGCGATTACAATTTTTCCACCGTCGCATTAAATCGTTTAATTGCTTCTTCGATATTAGCAACCGACGTTGCATACGAAAACCGCAAATAACCTTCTCCTGCTTTTCCAAATGCAGTTCCCGGCAAACAGGCAATTCCCGCTTCATTCATCAAAATATCAGCAAGCGTTTTAGAATCTTTTCCTGTTTTTTTGATATTCGGAAAAACGTAAAATGCACCAAGCGGTTTATGGCAACTTACACCGGGAATTGAATTTAATCCGTCAACAATCGTATCACGGCGGCGATGAAATTCCTTCACCATAGCATCAACTTCAGCTTGCGGACCTCGTAAAGCAAGCGCGCCTGCAACTTGCGCAAATGCCGTTGCGTGTGATGTGCAGTTGATTTGCATTTTTGCAATAAGTTTTGCATACTCTTTGGGCATCACTCCGTATCCTAATCTCCACCCGGTCATAGCGTATGTTTTTGAGAATCCGTTCACAAGAATTGTTCGTTCTTTCATTCCCGGAAGCGTCGCAATACTTTTGTGAACAAATCCATCATAAATAATTCTGTCGTAAATTTCGTCGCTCATCACCATCAAGTCGTGCTTTTTTGCAAGATTGGCTACGCCTTCAATATCGCCTTCAGTCATAATTCCTCCCGTTGGATTTTGCGGAGTATTGATGATAATCATTTTCGTTTTCTTTGTAACTAACGATTCTACTTCTTTCAAATCAAAACGAAAACCGTTTTCTTCGCGCAATACGTACGGAACAGATTTTCCTCCGACAAAATTGATAAGCGATTCGTAAATGGGATACGCAGGATTCGGATAAATAACTTCGTCGCCTTCGTTGATACTTGCGTTGATAACGAAATTAAATATCGGTTTTGCTCCCGGAGTAATAACAACTTCGTCAGCGTCAACAGGAATGTTTCTAGTTGATGAAATGTGTTCGGCAATAGCAAGACGTAAATCCGCTAATCCGGCAGATGGAAGATAGTGCGTAAAACCATCATCGAGTGCTTTCTTCGCCGCATTTTTAATAAATTGTGGCGTATCAAAATCCGGTTCACCAATTTCGAGGTGAACAATTTTTTTTCCTTGTGCTTCGAGAGCGCGCGCTTTAGCAAGTACTTCAAACGCACCTTCAGTACCAAGTTGTGAAACACGATTTGCTATATGCATAAATATCCTTGAATGTAATTTTTAAATACAAGAAAACGGTCAATAGTATATTGAACGAAAAAACTATTGACCGTCATAAAAAAACATGTTTATTCTAATTTGAGAAAAGTGGACGCTGCGGGGATCGAACCTGCGACCTCCGCCTTGTAAGGGCGGCGCTCTGAACCAGCTGAGCTAAGCGTCCCAAAAAATATGCGTTCACTTTCACTATGAAATTATACGAGCGGGAGACGAGGATCGAACTCGCGACGTCCAGCTTGGGAAGCTGACATTCTACCGCTGAATTACTCCCGCAAGTTTTGTTGTGCGAACATTATTTCTTGAAAAACGCGGGCAAAATATAACAAATGAGTTTGTCGTGAACAATTCAGATTGTTAGTTTTTGTTCTGTGGAATTTCTTTCTTGACCGGAAAATATTCGTATTCAAATTTTCGCACGAGAAATGGCATCGCCGAATTTTTTTTATAATACAATTGTTCTGCAACAAACCCTTCTTTGTTATACGAATAGGAATTTTTCCACGCTACTCTCCCATTTTTTTCTAAAAAAATTTCTTCGGTTTTTCTTCCCTTTTTGTCATACACACGTCGTATTCCTTCGCTGAACATTCGTTCCGTTGTGTATTTTCCAAATTCAATTTCATTTCCTCTGCCGTCGTATTTATAGAGAGACTTTGCAAGCACTTTTCCATCTGCATCATACCAAACATCATCTGTTAATACTCCGCGTTCGGAATACCGGTACGAAATTTTTTTGCGTAAGGCGCCGGTGAAATCATATTGAACTTTCTCCCTTTGCTTTCCGTATTTGTTGTATTGAAAAACGAGATTATACACTTCGTTCCCCGCAATGAGTACGTTTATCGCTATTCTATTATTCGACGAATTGTACCGAAATGTTTTTACAAAATCTATTCGCTGTTTGATGCCTTCTTCGTCATCAATAACAATGGAGTCGCCGATATTCAACGTTGAAACAGAAATGCTATCATAGTCTATGCGCTCTGTTTTTTCTTCTACCTTCAATCTTTTTTCGTTGTAAAAAAATCTTGTTCTCGCATACACTCCGCCATACGGTAAATCGCGCACTCGTTCTTCGCGCACAATTGTATCAAGCGATGTGATAATTCGGGGAAAAAAAGGTTGCTCCTTTTGTATTTCTTCTTCAACAAAGTTCAAACTATCGTGATGAAATAATTGAGCAGAATCTGTGCTATCATAGTATGCCGTATAGTGAACTTTTTCAAGCAATATTGTTGCGCTATCAAACATGAACATTTCGATGGAAGAAATAACATCGTTGTCGAGGTACGTAATGCGTTCCAACACATTCCCTAATGAATCGAAACGTGATGTTTCGATTTTCCTTCCATATTCTTCTTGCACGCCAAACTTTAACGAATATTGCCAAACATTCAGCGATTGGATATGCAATGTATCCTTCGTTTCGGGTACCGTTCCGCGCGCAGTTCTTGTTTTCTGTTGTGAAGAAAATCCTATGAAAAGAAAACTAATGAAGAGAAAACAAAGAATGAAAATTTTGGGGTTACTGCAGAAACATTTTTCAGTTAAAATATTCATACGAATATACCCATTGCTTTTTTGGTTCATCTAATAAATCGTACCATACTTCACTGAGTTCGTTTCCCTGTTTGTCGAATCGAGTAATGTGCGCTCCATTCATAGTATATTCCTGCTCTTCCATTTTGTTGCCATTGGCAAAATATTTATACAACATTTTCGTGCGAATTTTTCCCGAAGATGTATATTCGATTTGTTCTACGACATTTCCCTGTTCATCGTATTTGAATATCCATTTGTTTCCCAACGAATCTTTCGGGTCGCTGAATTCGATTTCTTTTTTATTTTTTGTTATGTATTCCGGTTTTTCTCCGTGCCATTGCTGTGTCGAATAATTTCTATTCCCAAAGTTTTTGATTTTCCAAAGCGTTCCAGACGACGCTCCTTTGTCGTACACAACCGCCATTGTTCTCACATCGGAACTGATGTATTGCTGCGATTCTGGCGGTTTAATTGCCGGAAGGGTATTTCCTTTTTTATCGTATTGAAATGATTTGACAACTTTTCCCGTTCCGACACTTCTTCCAAAAACATACGTGTATTCACGCACGATCATTGATTTTAATAGTGCCGATGCAGATTTTGAACTTTCCTCTGTTGGGTTTTGAGGCAACGTACCTGTAGTTTCCGTTTGGTTATTACAACTCCATAAAAACAGTGAAACAAGCAACGTGAGCAATATGCACTCTTTGTACCCTGTGATTCCTTGTAAATTGTACATCGTAGCAAAAAGTTAGTAGAAATTTTTTTTGTATTATTAAAAATTCGGGCGTAACTTAAAAAAAAAAATATTGATGGAAAAAAGAATTGCAGAAAAAAATGAAACTTTTAAAATGTATCTTTCTCCACATTTTATTATACCATTATACTTTATTGAACAAGAAAGATTTTTTATGAAAATTCCATACTTCGTTTCATTGTTGGTCTTGTATTTTTGGGCGCCGAACATTGTTCATTCGGATGAATTGCCCGAATGGGTTACGAAGCATGGAAAAAGCGTTACATATCCGGAACGCTTGTATCTCACCGGCTTTTCTTTAAAAAAATATGCCGATGCAGATGAGCAAAATGATGCGTTCACGAAAGTCAAAGAAGACGCGAAACGCATTCTTACGGAAAAAGTCCGCGTTTCCATCCGTAGTAAAGTTTCTTCACTTGTAGAAGAATCGAACAATAAACTGGTCCAGTTTTTTAGCACAGCAACACAAACGACAACGTCGTTAGAACTGCAAGAACTCGATGTTCTCACCTTCAACGATGAAAATGAAGAAACATACTATGCATTAGCATTTGCAAAGAAAGAAAAACTCTCTGCATTGTATAATTCAAAAATCTCTCATGCGCGAAAACAATTGAGTGAACATCGTACTTCTGCGAATTCGTACGTGAGCGCGCATCAATACTCGAAAGCGCTCGAAGAATATCTTCTGTGTTTTCCGTTGTTTCGTGAAATTGAAGAATGGCAAATCGTACTGAATGTGTGCGGAACAGAATTTTCTATCATTGAGCAGGAAATTTCCAACGATGAACTCACGAGTTCGCATGTTCGAAATGAAATCAATAAACTCGTGCAAAAGCCAATAACTTCTCTCGACGATGCTGCGTGGTATCTTGCGTATTGTCTGAAAATGAACAACGAAGAAAAACAAATTACAACCGTTGTTGCGCCGCCAACGTTTCAACATACCAAAATGGGAAGCGCATTTTCCCGTTACTTTAAAACTATATTCGAACACCAAATTGTGGAAGTTGCAAAATGGAACGTTGTTCAACAAGTTGCACAGTATCAGCCGAAAACAAAAAACGTTGCAAAAGAATTTTCAGAAGCCTCGGGAGCGGAGTATATCGTATCGGGAACATATTGGGAACAACAATCGAACATCAAAATAATTCTTTCGCTTACGAAAATTTCTGATAGTAAAATTGTCGGCAGCGCAGAAGTTGATGTTGAAAAAAATATCTTGGATACGACAAAGGTACGTTTGAAACCAGAAAATTTTCAGAGCGCATTTAACGACCAAAAGATATTTGATAACAATGAAATCATTGATGGCGGGCTTTCCGTTGAACTTTGGACAAACAAAGGAAATGAGAATTTGCTGTTTACGGAAAACGAACGAATGAATTTATACGTGCGAGTCAATATGCCGTGCTATCTTCGGTTTATTTATCATTTGGCAAACGGACAACGAGCATTAATGCAAAACGATTATTACATTGACGAATCAAAAGTAAATTTTACAGTAACGATGCCCGATACATTTTATTGTGCGCCGCCGTTTGGAGTAGAAGTTCTGCAAATTATTGCGCGAACGGAAACGTTTGAAAAAATTGCAACCGAAACAATGGATGGCTATCAGATTTTGAAAGATGACCTGAAAAAATTTATCGGAGTAACTCGCGGTTTCAAAAAAAATAAACCATCATTGATGCAAACAGAAGCCCGAATTCAAATTATGACGATGAAATAAAAAACCTTCAAGGTTTTGGATACATTGAAGGCTTTTATTATTGACGAAAACAAAATTTCCGTGCTACTTCATCAGCACGAGTTTCTTCGTTTCTGTGTATCGCAACTTACTCGCATCGGCGAGTTGAGTTACGCTTATCCGATAGAAATACACGCCGCTGGGCAATTCACGTGCATCAAACTCTACTTCGTGCATTCCTGCTTCCATTACTTTGTTACTCAATAACTCCGATACCTCTCTTCCTAACATATCATATATTTTCAACGTTGTTTGTAAGGGCAATTCATGAATTGCCCCTACGGGAATTTCAAATCGAATCGTTGTCGTCGGATTAAACGGATTGGGATAGTTTTGCTCCAAGCCAAATTTGTTCGAAATATTTTTATCATCATTCACGCTAACAATATCGTTCGTTGTCAACACCAACGGGATAAGTATTTCCGGATTCGTTGCGTCGTTGGAAAGAACAATTAATACTCCCCGATATGTTTCATCATCTTCCAAATCCGTTGCATCGAACGTTAGTGTAACACGTTTGAATCCTGGTCCGTCAATCGAATCAATCACAATATTGTGCGAAAGCCATGGAACATCGCCAAACGGGTCAAATCCTAATGAGGTGTGTCCCGTGTTCGGAATAATATCAAAAGAAGAAGGAGGATTTCCTCCCAAACTATCTGCCCAATAATATGCGCTTCCGACCAAATTCATATTGCCGTCATCATTTCCTAAAACATTAAGGTTGAGAGAAAACGAAACAGAACTGTCGCTTTCAACTTGTGCCGCACCGGGGAAGATTGCCGGATTTCCTCCGCCTATATTATCGAAAACGATAACAGAATTGGGGGGAATTCCGAAATTTGTTATTGGCGGAATAACGACGAACACATCATACTCTGCGCCGATATCTCCCTGATAAATTCCAATGCCAACTGTGCCTGTTTCCGGATTTTGGTCTGTATCAAACGCATACGCAATAGTTAAACTATCCGCATCAATCGGGTAATAGAATTTCATACTCATGAAAATAGAATTATCGTTTTGTTCGCCGTAGATTGCTCGAATATCCGGATGAATGGATAAACCGATTACATCACCAAGCGAATCCTCAGCAAGTTCATCGGTACGAACAGCATTTGTATTCTGCATTGATTGATGTAGGTGTTGAGAAAAAAAAGAACGTTGCAACGATTCTTTCAGTTGTTTTCCAAAATTATTTCTGTCGAACTTGTTGAGAACAGTATGTTTGGTATTTCGGGAAGATGGAACACCATTCACATCATCAATAGTGAAATACAGTTTTCCAGTTCCTGTATTGGCAATATCCAAAAACTCTGTTGCAAGAGAATCCACATCCAATAACACGACGATGCTGTCTCTATTAACAGAAATAAAAGCATTTTCCGAACGCAGCGGAATTGTTTTTTGAACAAAACTCTGTTCGGGAATTTGCACTTCGATGGTATCCGTAAAATATCCAAGTCGGGAAACAATAAGCGTATGAACTCCAGCATTTGTTTTCAACAAAAAATTCCCGGCAACCGAATACGTTGTTTTATGCGCTTCAACAAAATGCACACTCGCATCGGAAAGCGTATCTCCCGAAGTTTCGTCAACAACCGTTCCGAGAATTCCTCCCCACGCAACCGTATCGAAGGAAAACACATATAATCCGCTTTGAATATCGGACACGACAAAATTTCCCGAAGGAAAATGCGGATACACTCCCCAATCGCCAACAAATTCATTGCCTGGTTGCGGATAGGTATCATAGTAACCGACCTCAACAGGTTCAGCAGGATTGGAAATATCAAGCACTTTTACTCCTTCTGCATAATGAGAAAGATACGCATACGTGCCGTTAACGTGAACGTTATGAGCAATTTGTGTAACGTCGCCAATGTATTCGGAAGTTAGGAACGTGAACTCATCGTTCGTTGTATCCGTATCGTACAACACTTCAATATTCCAAGTTTTCATCGTTGCTCCGGTAATTTCATCTGTTGTGTAGAGGTATTTATTATCCATTGAAACGGAAGCATTGTGAGAAAATCCGTTGGGATAAGTTATTGCGCGAAGGAGTCTGGGATGCGCGGGGTCAGAAATTTTCCAAATGTCAACGTGTCCGCTTTGATATATGTTACTTGCAAATAATAATCCGTTGCGAATGTATGTATCGTGAGCATATCGCTGTGCCATTGTTGCAACGGAAGTTGGATTTTCAGGATTTCCTAAAGATAAAATGCGAATGCCGCCTTGTTCTCCGATCGTTCCTGCAGTTGAAGTTCCTCCCTGAATGTATAAATATGGAGTTGTCGTATCAATGGAAACCGTATGCGCGCGCGCATTGGAAGAGGTAACTCCGGGCCACCGATAGTTCTGTACTAAATGAGCCGAATCGGGTAAGTATTGTAAGTCAATAATTTGTAATCCACTGAGTGAATTTGGCTGCGTGTGTTCGCTGACAACATAAGCATAGTGCGAATATGTTTTTATTTCACGCCATATAGTTCCGCTTGCAGTTGGTCCAGGAATCATATCAACTTCTGTTGGTTGCTGCGGATTCGTGATATCAATGATGGAAGTACCTTGATTATGTCCGAGAAGAACATACTCTTTTCCATTAGGAGACGTCCATCCCCAAATGTTGGAATAGACGTTGTAATCGTCTTTGTGGGAAAGCAATGTAATGTTGTTATTGATTCCCGGTTCGTATTGCGCGAACGTTGTATTTGTTAAAAATACAATGCATAAAAGTGAAAGAAGATATTTCATACAACTATTGTGTTTCGTTTGTAGTGTAAATGACTGAATAAAAAAACTTCTGTGGTTGATACGTTTAGATGATTATTCTTCTTCGTACGGTAATTTTGGTTCGACAAAAATTACTTTTTCGCGTTCGATATAGACTGTTCCTTCTTTTACTCCTTTCGGTTTGCGCACATATTTTCGTTCGCAATACGCAACGGGAACATTGGTTGCTTTTCGCATTTTGCTATAATACGCAGCAATACTTGCAGTTTCAAGAATTGTTTCTTTCGGTATTTGTACATTTTTATTTTTCACTCGTAAAACGACGTGACTTCCTCCCCCGCCGCGCGCATGGAACCATAGATCGTTCGGTTGCGAATGATGCAACGTAAGTTCATCATTGTTAGCGCTGTTTTTTCCCGCCCAAACTTCGTAACCACCGCTCACGGTGAAAACACGAAATGGAATTCTTGTCTCTTCCTTTTCCGATGGTTTTGAAATTCCTAAATCTTTCAATTCGCTTTCTCTTGTTTTCATAAAATCATTCAGCGCATCAACAGTACGTATTTCCGTAATTGCAGCAAGTATTTTTTCAACTGCGTTCTTTTGCATATCGAACGTAGATTTTCTTTTTCCCATTTCTTCGAACGCTCTTTTTGTTTGTTTCACTTTTTCAAAGTATCGTTCTGCGTTTTCAACCGGTGATAATTTTTCTTCAAGTGGAATAACAATCGTTATTCCTGAATTTTCAAAATCCGATAACGTTATCTCTTTCATTCCCCTGTGAAGCAGGGAAAGATTTGCAAGCAATAATTCCGCACGATACTGATATTCTTTGACTTTTGAATTTTCAGAAAGTTGCTTTTGTATCGCAAGCAATGAACGGGAAATTTTTGCTTCTTTGCTTTTCAATGAAGAATGAAGCGAATGTTGGAGTTCTAAAAAACGCGCTTCAATTCGTTTCAAAGAAATGTATGCGTGTATTCCTTCGCTGATAGTAAGATATTTTTTTTCATCATACGATGAATAGATATTTAACGGAATGATGGAAAAATCTTTGATGTTGTTGTTTTGAAAATAAATACGTGAACGTGGATTTTGACATTCGTTGAGAACGTCCATATAAGCGTTGTAGAGAATATGGCGTTCTTCATGTGTAATATCACGAACAAAAATTTCTTCCGAAAGACGCGAACGAAAACAGAGTTCTCTCACCAACAACGAACCGAGTGAAGAAAATGTTTTTTTTAATACAGTAAAAAGTGAAACGGAATCGTATGATTGCAATTGCAGTTCAAACTCTGCCAAAGAAATGATGCTTGGTGCATGGTGTTTGTTTTCCAAAAGAAATTGTTTTCCTGTTTGTTCGTCTTCTGTGAAGAATACATCGCACACAAAACTGTTTTCATCAAGAAGAAACACATTGGCTTTCGCGCCAACCATTGCGCACCATAGTTGTTTTCCCGATGAAAGTGTTATGACAAAAATTCTATCTTCCTTATGCAGAAAACATCGTTTCAACTGTTCTCCTTGTATTTCAGGAAAAACGTCAACCGTGTTTTTTTTTGCGCGAAAAAATTTTCCTCTCGAATAGATATGATTGTTCTTTGCTGAACAATTTACAACAAGTGAACGCTCAATGGTATTTTTAGAAAACGTAATAACAAGTTCGTTTTTATGCTGCGTAAAAATTTCCTCGACAGTGGATTCGGTACATTCTGCATCAAGTTCCTTCGAAAGTTGCAATAGTGTAAAATAATGATTCAACAAATCAGTTCAATCCTTTACGAACCGCGATTGATGGGATACGAAAACGTAATGCGCGATTCGACACGCTTCTGCGGCTGATACATTCCATTCTTGTCTCTTGCAAACGTCCACGTGTACACCAACGCAACCGTCATAAACGGGTACGGTTTATACCCAAATGACGCATACAACAGTGAACGTTCATCGAGATTAAAAATATCCTCGAAATTTTCCACGAATTTTTTATCGTATCCCGCGTCAACAATAACAACGGGAATAATCGCTCCGGAAGAAGTTTCAAAATGCAAAAATCCGCTTTTCGGAATATCATCAAACTGTTGATATGCCCCGCGAATTTGCAGCGTTCCTAATATCCCGATTATCATATCGCCGAAAATTCCCGGACCTGGAGAATGCAATGTATCAAGACGATGAATTCGTTCAAATCGGTCAATTTCATAAAACGAATCAAAATAATTCGGAAGAAATTTATCGCCGGGAAATCTGCGTTCTATCTTTGCAAAAATATCGAAGATGCCAAGTCCGTGAAATTCTGATTCGATTCCTATTGCAGCGCCCTTTCCGTATGAAAGAATTTCTGCATAATCAAAATAAAATGTTGTCTTCACTGAAGACGAATTCAGAATCGGAAAACCAACATCCAAACCGAATATGCCGAGACTTCCTTGTCCGTTGAAATTTGAATCAACAACAGCATCGTCGCGAAAATCGGTTGCGATGGTTGCACCAACTTCCATTTCACCAAGAATTGGAATTTCGCTCGCAGATGTTAGTTTCAATGGCTTTGTATAACCGCGAATACCAAAAACCCCTGCTTGAGCAAAGTCTCCGTATACGGATTCAAATCCATAGTTTCCAAAATTCATATCGAACTCGAGTCCGTTGCGACGGTCATCGTAACTTGGGCTGTTGCGGTACAAATACATAATAAATCCGTGACCAAGTCTTGTATAATCAAGAATACCGACACGTGCGTAAATATCATCGCCTTTTTGTCCCCAACGAAGATAGCGAATGAAACGCATTTTACTGAATTCTCCATTGCGAATTTTTCCTTCTTTATTAATTCGAAAGTTCACATCCAAACCAACGCCGAATTTTCCGAATGCAAATTCGGGAGTAAGATTGATAAGATAATACGGTTCGCCGTCAATCCACGTCATCCCAACGCTCCCGGAAAGTTCTTCGGGATGTTGTTTATGTCCAATCTGTCCAAATGCCCAACGTGAGAATTTTATGTTTTGCACTGAACGCGAAAGTGAAAATATCTGTGCATCAGTCTTCTCGAAAGGAAAACATGATAACAAAACAATAAGAAGGAGAAAAGTAATTTTGTATTTCATACTAAATGTGTTTTTAAAATCGGGAGTAAATTTACAATTTTTTTTTATTTCCATTTT